>JAGQOS010000120.1 GCA_020427265.1 Planctomycetales bacterium | reverse complement strand
ATGGACGATGGCCGCGAGGTGCAGCTATATACGCTAACGAATCGACAGGGCCTGATCGCGAAGGTAACGAATTTCGGCGCGACGCTCGCCTCGCTCGAAGTTCCTGATCGCGATGGCAAACTCGATAGCATTGTTTTGAGCTTCGATACCTTCGAAGCATTGTCTGCACCCGGCGCTTGCAACGGGGCGATCATGGGCCGCTTCGCCAACCGCATCGCGGGTGGAAAGTTTTCGCTCGATGGCGTGGAGTACACGCTGGCAACGAACAACGGCGCCAATCATCTGCATGGAGGCAAAGTCGGTTTCAATCAGAAGCTTTGGCAAGCCGAAGCTTCAACCGAACCAAATGACGCCCGGGTAACGTTTCGCTATCGCAGTCCCGAAGGCGAGGAAGGATATCCGGGAAATCTAGAAGTGGCAGTCGAATACACACTGACCGACGAGAATGAATTGCGTCTGGTCTATACGGCAACGACCGACCGGCCCACGATTCTGAATCTTACGAATCATGCCTATTTCAATCTGGCCGGACACGCGTCGGGCGATGTGTTGCAGCAGGAACTGCAACTGCCCAGCGAAAAGTATCTGCTCTCGCCCGGCCTGATTCCCACGGGCGAATTGGCCGACGTGGCCGACACGCCTTACGATTTCCGCGCGGCGAAGCCGATTGGACGTGACATCGGCCAACAAGAAGGGCTCTACGACATCTGCTTCGTCGTGCCGCACGGCGATCTGAAGCAAAGGCAGGTGATCTTAGCCGCGCGCGCCAAAGATCCAGGGTCGGGGCGCGTGCTTGAAATCTTGACCGACCAGCCGGGAATTCAACTGTACACGGCGAACCATTTGAATGGCGTGGTCGGCGCAGGAGGCGCGGTGTACGAAAAACATCATGCGTTCTGCCTCGAAACGCAGCATTTCCCCGATTCCCCCCATCGGCCGGAATTTCCGTCGGTCGAGCTGCGTCCGGGCGAAACCTTCCAGTCGACGACAATCCATCGGTTTCTTGTTGAATAGGCGGCACGACTGGTACAGACCGTCCGGACCCTAGCGGGGCGGAAAGCTGCCTGCCGTGCGCAAAAAATTCATCGTAACAGCGCCTGAAACACGACTTATATTTCCATATCGCTCGTGTGTATTTTGGTTCGAAGTTGCGAGGATTTTCGCCGTGCTCCCTTCTCCCCTACAGGAACCGTCGCCGGTCGCGCAGGGCGCGGTCGGTATCAGCTCGCGACTACTGCAATGGAAGGGCCGGCTGGCGCCAATCGCCATGGTCATGCTGCTGGCGGGGGGATTTCTCGGCAGCGCCTGGATTTCGCGGCGGATCGCCAATGCCTCGCGCGAAATGCACGAAGGGCAACATGCCTTGGCGCGGCAGGCAACCGACTGCCGAATCGAAACGATGCGCGCGGCGGCCCAAGCCGCCAAACTGACCAGTTTCAAACACAGCGGCGCCGAGCCAAGTGAGACCTGGCTGAATTTGTACGAACAGTCCCGCGAGCAGCACGACCGATTGAGTCGCTCGCTCGAAACACTCGGCCGGCGTTTTCAAAATGAAAAAGCCTGGGAGGCTGCCGAAGGGTGTCGCGAACGCACGCACTTGATGGTGCGCGAAGCCGATGGCGCGGAAGGGTTGTTTCAAGCGCTGCGGCGGGTCGCGGACGAAGGCCGAGGCGAGGAAGTAACGACAGCCGCCAACGGGCTCATCGACGCTTATCATAAGCTCGACAGCCAACTCGAATCGCTGGCTTCGGTCGGCACGGCGGCTGCCGAGCGTGAAGCCGAAGACCTGCGGCTCGCCGGGCAATCGCTTGTGACCGCATGGCTTTCCGGCTCGTTGGTCGTGGTGGTCATTTGCGGAAGTGTGGTGTACTTGCGCGTTCGCGCCGAGTACCTGGCCAAGGAAGACGAAGTCGTTCGCATCGCGCAAGCCGGCGACCCCGACGCCGATCTGACCGGCTGCCGCGTGTTGTTGGCCGAGGACGGCGAAAGCAATCAACGCCTAATCGCCTCGATCCTGCAACGCAACGGGGCCGAGGTCGCCGTGGTGAGCGACGGCAAGGCGGCGTTGGAAAAATTTGACGGCGTTGACGATGTGAACAGCGAATTCAATATCCTGTTGCTCGATCTTCAAATGCCGCAGCTTGACGGCCTCGCGACGCTTACGAAGATTCGCGCGACCGGCTGCCAAGCACCCGCCATCGCGCTGGCCACGCCCGCCGAGGCCGACTCGCGCAAAGCATGCATAAGCGTGGGTTTCGGCGATATGCTGCAAAAGCCGGTTTCTCGCGACGATCTGATCGCCGCCGTCGACCGGGCTCGCATACAGGCCGAAGAGTTGCAACCGGCCTGATCACGCCGTGGTAGATGGCCGGCTACGCAGCGGCTAGCGATTTCCGGCGATTCGCGAAGAACTCATTTCGCTCGACGAATTGCGAGCGTACAATAGAGCCTTTCGAACGTTGCTCTTTGCCGTGGGATCGCAATGCGGGCTGTTTGCTTGAAGAAGGTTCGGCTGTTGGGCGTGTTGCTTACTAGCGCCGCCTTTGCTACTGCCGGCGGGTGCAAGAAAGAAGAACCCAAAGGGTTCGATTTTCCCACGGCCGCCCCCAAAACGCTCGACCCGTTTGCGGAAGAATTGCCCGAATCGATCGAAATCGAAGAGTCGGACGACGCGCCACCCGAACGTGGGTTGCCGGTCGAGGAAGCTGGCGACGAACCGGCGGGCGCCGGCGGTTCGGATACCGGCGCGGCCGACTTAGGCGAGGCGGAGTCGTCTACCGTCGGCGACGCTCCGCAGACGACCACGCTCGAACTTTCGATCAAGATGTCGCCGCTGGCGATCGTCGATCAGCAGTTTGAGTTCCTGCAGGCCGAGCGGTTAAACGACGCGGCGCGCAACTCGTGGATTCCCGAGGATGCCGAATCGCGAAAGAAGCTGGCTTCGCGGCTCAAAGCGCTTTCCGATGCGGCAGCGGCCGAGGAAATGACCTTCGAGGCGGTCGACCAACATATTTCGGGCACCTGGGCGGTTGTGCCGATGCGTGTCGACGCGCTGCGCGAGGGAAAGCCCGTGCAAGGATTGGTCGATCAGTACCTGGTGCAGACCGATTCGGGTTGGAAGATTGCGCCCAAGTATTTGCACACAGATCCCCAACTCCAATCGCTTATGAATGCAGATTTTCAAGCCGTAAGCACCTGGTACCAGCAGCACGAAGCGGCATTGAAGAAAGAGTTTCTCGACTGATCGGCGATTTGCGCCGCAAGGAAGCAATCAAAGGACGGATTCCAATGGCCAAGGAGCCGAAATTTTATGTTGTGTGGCGCGGTCGCGAACCGGGGGTTTTCGAAACGTGGGCGGACTGTCAGTCGCAGATCCATGGCTTTTCAGGCGCCGAGTACAAGTCGTTTCCTAGCCGCGCGCAGGCCGAGGAGGCATTCTCGCGTACGTACGACGAATACAAGAGCACTGGCGGATCGTCGGCAAAGAAGGTTCCGAAACTTACGATCAACGAGCTGCGCGAACGCGGCGTGCAGTTGGATAGCCTGTGTGTCGATGCCGCCTGCAGTGGAAACCCAGGCGCGATGGAGTATCGCGGTGTCGAGCTATCGAGCGGAGCGATGCTTTTCCAACGCGGCCCCTATCCCGACGCGACGGTGAATCTGGGAGAATTCCTGGCGATTGTCGAAGGGCTTGTCCATTTGAAACGCGAAGGGAAGTCGTGGCCCATTTACTCCGATTCTCGCACCGCGATCGCCTGGGTGCGTAATCGCCAGATCAAAACGACGCTGCCGCGGCGCGCAACGAATCGCAAAGTGTTTGAACTCATCGACCGGGCGCTCGCCTGGCTCACGAAGAACAGCTACTCAACGCGCGTTCTCAAATGGAAGACCGACGAGTGGGGGGAAATTCCGGCCGACTTCGGCAGAAAATGAGCAATTCGAGGAACTTAATGACGCCGGTACGCATCCAATCCGCATTCGCGGATTGCCCCTGCCAACTCGGCGGCTGGCGTTGTGAGCCGTGAATGACGCACCAATTCGCTCCAAATTTCGATTCCTGGGGAGTTTTCACTATGTTGCGATCCCGAGCTTGTCTCCTTCTGGCGATCGTTTTCTCTCTAAACCTGGCCTTCACAAACTGCGTTCGCGCCGATGCGCCCGTCGTTTCCGCCGCGATTCGCCAGGCGATGCAGGATCGCGACTATGCGGCGGCGGAGAAAGCAATCGACGCCGAAATCGCCAAAAAGGACGCACCGGTCGACTACTTGTTGTACCTCAAGAGCCGGGCGGCGCACGAAGCCGGCCAGTACGATCGAGGCGTGGCGATCTGCGACGACGCTTTGAAGCAACTGCCCGAATCGCCCTGGGCTCGCCGGATTCGCTTCGCCAAGGGGGCAGCGCTGGCGCGCAAGGGCGATTATCGTGCGGCACAAGCCATCTACGAGGCCGAAGCCCAATTCCTGCTCTCCGACGCGCGGAAGGCGGAATTGGCCGATGTCTTCCTCGAATTCGCCGCCGGGTACTTCAAGCCGCAACGCGACGATCAACAACCCGACTACGAGAAAGCTCTGCGCTTCTACGAGCAGGCGCTGGTTGTGGGCACGACACCGGAGAAGGAACTGGAAGTCAAGGTGCGGATCGCGGAATGCTTCCAGCGGCAGGGGAGTTTCTCCGAAGCGATCAACCGCTACACACGGTTTCTGGCCGAGCATGCCGATACGCCACACGATGTGGAAGTGCGGTTCCAGCTAGGCCAAAGCCATTTGGACTTGGGACAACCGGCCGAAGCGCGTCGCGTGTGGGAAGATCTGCTCGACAAGCACGCCGACGATCCTTCGCCGCGCATCGCCGAGGCGACCTTTCTCTTAGCGCACACGCACGGCGCGCCGAATGAAGCGGATGCGCACGCCATCAACCTGGCCGTAGCGGCTTTGGACCGATTCCTGAAGGATTATCCCGATCATGATCTGGCGCCGCGCGCCCATTTGGAAGCGGCGCAGCGTTACTTGCACGCCAAGCAATTCGAAAAAGGGGCCGCGCGGCTGCGCGCGTTCCTGGCCGATCCTCGCTACGGCGAGAAAGACGAGATTCCAACGGCCCGTTATTTGTTGGGCCGCGCCTTGCAGATGCAACGCAAATTCGACGACGCGGTCAGCGTGTGGCGCGAATTCCTGGCGGCTCATCCGACTGATCGCAACTGGAGCGCGGCCCAGGCCGAGATCGTTCGCACCGAGTTTCTGATCGCCGATCAGCAGCGCATCGACAAGAACTTTGCCGAGGCGCGCAAACTGTATGGCGAGTTCCTCACCCGGTATCCGCTCGACGAACGGGCGCCGCAGATTCTGTTCACGTTGGGGCAGATGCAATACGACGAGGAGAAGTGGGACGAAGCCATCGCCGAGTGGCGGCGTTTGGCGTCGAAGTATCCGTCGTCGGGCGAGGCCCGCAACGCGCGGTATCGCATCGGATTGACCCTGGAAGAGAAACAGGGGCAATACGCCGAGGCGATCGACGTCTTCCGTAAAATGGTCGAGGAATTGGGAGACGGCCGCGCGGCGGCGCGGCTCGAGCAATTGACGGCCGAAGCGTTTCAGATCGCCACGCGCAAAACTTATCGCACGAATCAAACGCCGCAAGTGGAGTTGACCTCGCGCAATTTGGAGAAACTCACGGTGCGCGTGTACGCGGTCGATCTGCAAACGTATTTCCGCAAAATGCACCTGGCCAAAGGGATTGAATCGCTCGACATCCGCTTGATCGATCCCGACAAAACGTTCGAGTTCGAAGTTCCCGAATTCGAGAAGTTCAAGCAGTCGATCTGTTCGATTCCGTTGCCGATGCTGGCCGATAAGGGCGAGGCCGGCGTGCTGGCCGTGACCGTGTCGAGCAAAACGCATGAAGCAACGACCATGGTCGTTCGTAGCGACCTCGATATCCTGGTGAAGAGCTCGCGCGACGAACTGTTTGTCTTCGCCGAAAACATGCGCACCGGCAAAGCCTGGCCCGGCGCGGCGCTGCTAGTTTCCGACGGCCAAAAAGTCTTCGCGGAGGCAGTCACCGGCGACGACGGCGTGTTCAAGAAGAGCTTCGAAGAACTAAAAGCGAGCGGCGACGTGCGCGTGTTTGCCGTGGCGGAAGGGAATTGCGCTTCGAACGCCGTGGGGCTGGCCGGTTTAGAAGTTGCCCGCGGCCTGTCGGACAAGGGATACCTCTTTACTGATCGGCCCGCCTATCGCGCCGGGCAACTCGTGCATGCTCGCGGGATCATTCGCCAGGTCGACGGCGATACCTATCGCGTGGAGACCGACGCCGAGTACCAGCTTTCGGTCATCGATCCGCGCAACCGCACAATCTGGGAAGAGTTGATCAAGTTGAATCAATTCGGAGCTTTTCACGCGCGCTTCGCACTGCCGCCGGGAACCCCGCAGGGCGACTATCGCGTGGTCGTGAACAATCCAGCGACCAAGAAGCAATATCAGGGAACGTTTCTCGTGCATGAATACAATTTGCCGAATGTTTTCCTGGAAATCGAGACGCCGAAGCAGGTGTACTATCGCGGCGAGGAAATTGTCGGCAAGATCAAGGCGCGATACTACCACGGCGCTCCGGTCGCCAAACGCAAGGTCGAGTATCAACTCGGCAACGACCGTGTCTTTTACGCCGAAACCGACGACGAGGGCCAGATCGAGTTCAAGTTCCCGACGCGTGAGCTGCGCGAGGAGCAGTCGCTGCAGGTGATCGCCCGCATGCCGGAATTCAACCTCGCCACGGCCGCGCCGCTACGGTTGGCGACGCGCGGATTCTCGATCGCGCTCGCCACGGTCAGGCCGGTGTACCTGTCGGGCGAATCGTTCGAAGTCACGCTCACGACCAGCGACGCCGAAGGCAAGCCCGCCGGGCGGAAGCTGGCGCTGCACGTCGTCGAGCAGATCGTTGTGGCAGGCAAGGCGGGTGAACGGCTTGTGGAAACGGTCGAGGTCGTGACCGACGAGAAGAGCGGCGCGGGCCGCGCCACACTCGAAATTCCCCAAGGCGGCGCTTACCTGTTGCGAGCCGAAGGTGTCGACCGCTTTGGCACGACGATTACCGGCACGCACAACGTGCAGATCTCGGGTGAAGAGGACAAGATCCGGCTGCGTATTCTGGCGGAGCGGCATACGTTTCGCGCGGGCGATGTGGCCGAAGTCAACGTGCATTGGCGCGAAGCGCCAGCGCTGGCGCTCATCACGCATCAAGGCGCGCGCGTGCTCGATTATCAAATCGTCACGCTCGAAACGGGCGACAATCCGTTACAAATCGCCATGACACCGCAGCTCGCCCCGAATTTCGAGTTGGAAATTGCCGTGCTCACCGACCAGCCGAAGCTCGACGACCTGGGCCGCGAGCAGGCTGGGCAATTGCATCTAGCCAATAGCCCGTTCACGGTCGAACAGGATTTGCGCGTGCAACTCAGCGTGCGCCGGGCGAATGACCAGGCCGGCGAGCCGCTGCCGGGCGAGGCGGTCGAGGTCGACATCACGGCCGCCGATCCACAGGGCAATCCGGTCGAGGCCGAGTTAAGCCTGGCCATGGTCGAACGTGCGCTGCTCGACCGGTTTGGCGAACGCGTGGCGCCGATCGATCAATTCTTCCGCGGCGCAATGCGCAAGATGGCCGTCCGCGCGGGGAGCAGCATCGGCTTCGGCTACCAGCCGGCCACTCAACCGATCAACGCGCGGCTGCTCTCGGAAGTCGAACGCCGTGAAGTAGCGGAAAGCGAAGAGCGTCGGCTCTCGGAACTGCCCGCACGCAGCAATGCGCCGGCGCCCACGTCGCAGCCGGCATTTGGCCCGCCGGGAAGTATTGCGCTCGGCGCTCTGGCAGATGACGCCATGCCGCAAGAAGAAGCCGAGTTGGATGAAGTGATGGTCTTCGACGCCCTGGTCGCCGACGAAGATGTCAACGGCGATCCCTTCGGCGGCGAAGGCCAAGGCGGCGGCGCGGGCGGTTTCGCCGGACGCGGTATGCAGCAGCGCGAAAGTTTGCGGCGCTACGGCGGGCGCGCGGCCAGTGGCAAAGACGCGGCGAAGAAGTTAGAGCAGGGCGTGCAAGTTGATGGATGGGCGCAATTCGGCGAAGTTGCCGACTTCGACAGTCGACAGGCGCAGATGGCCGGCACAGCGCTCGCCCGCGTCGACGTGAAGTTCAATGCCGACGCAACGGCATCGTTCCAAAGGCAATGGTTATCGTCTTCCGTGGCGACCGCCGGCAAAGACGGTGAGTTCCGGTGGGAGAACTTCTCGAATCTCGACGCCAAAGAGGCGCGCAAGGCGATTGACCGCTTGACGCGTCGGGGCGATGTCTTGCTGCCGGGCCTCGCCTGGCAGGAAACCGGCTACTGGAACCCGGCCATCGTGACCGACAAGCAGGGGAAGGCCACCGTGCAGGTGACGCTGCCGAGTCGTTCCACAGCCTGGAAGTTGATGGCCAAGGGTATCACGACCGACTCGCTCGCCGGCCAGGCCGAGGCGGAGTTGGCTGCCAGCAAACCGCTATTTGCCGAGATCGCCCTGCCGCAGGCGTTTACCGATGGCGATACGGCGAATTTGCTGGCGACCGTCCATCATCCCCAGGTGAAAGCAGGCAAAATTCGCGTGAAGCTAACGACCACGATCGGGTCGCGGAGTTTCGATGAAACCAAAGAGATCGACGCGGCAGCCGGCGGAATCGCGCGCGTGCCGTTCCGCGTAAAACTTGATCGAGCCAACAGCGCCCAGGCGGGCGGAGAGCCGGCTTCGTCGAACCCGCGCGTGATGGCGACCTTTGAGCTTTTGGTCGAGGCCGGCAATTTGTCGGACACGTTCCGCCGCTCGGCGGCGATTCTGCCTTATGGCGAGCCGGTCTTTGCCGCGCGCAGCGGGTCGGCGCAGGGCGATACGACCACTTGGATCGAATTGCCCGCGGAAATGCCGGTGAGTGATCCGCGGCTCGAGATCGAGATTGGCCCCAGCGTGGAACGCAGCCTGCTCGACGTGGTGTTTGGCCAGCCGCATTGGTGTCAATTGGCTGTGAGCCGCTATGCCTCGACGATGGAAATGACCACCAGCGATTTGCTGGCCTCGGTCGCGCTGCAACAACTGCTTGGCGCCACGCGCGATGCGGCGAATCCGCACGCCGACGCGCTCGATCGGCGGATTCGCTCGTCGATCGGCGCGATCGTTTCGGCCCAGCAAGACGACGGCGGCTTCACCTGGACCGGACTCGCGGGCGCCAGCAACCACTATGTGACGGCGCGCGTGGTGTGGTCGCTTTCCGCGGCGCGGCGGGCCGGCTATGTCGTTCCCGATACCACGCTGGTCAAGGCCGCAGCGCTGCTGCAAACTCGCGTGGCGGAAACGGCGAACGAAGACTTCGAAACCAAGGCCGTGCTGTTCCACGCGTTGGCGGCGGCGGGCCGCGGCGACTTCGCCTTGGCCAATCGCATTCACCGCAGCCGCGCGAGCTTGTCGTCGGCGGGCCTGGTTTACTTGGCGCTCGGTTTTGCGGAAATGGATCGCAAAGAACTGGCCGCCGAAACTCTCGCCACGCTGGCCGATCGCGATCTCGACGCTTCGGCCGGTCAGTTCGGCGGCCAAGGTTCGTTGCCGGCCAACCACGCCGGCGCCGAGTTGCGAGCGCTCTACGCTTATGCCTTGCAGCGGACCACGCCCGGCAGCGCCAAGCTGACCGAACTAATCGATTGGCTGTTGGCCAACCGCGTGGGCAATCGCTGGTCGCCGGATAAGGCGACGGGGCCGGCCATGCTCGCCTTGTGCGGCCATTATCAGGCCGCGCCGTTCGAGGCCGACAAGTACGAATTGACCGTGTTTGTGAACGGCAATCAAGTGGAGAAGGTCGCCGTCGACGCGGCTTCGCCAACCCATGCGATTCGCGTGCCCAAAAACTTCCTGGTCGAAGGCAAGCAGCGCGTGCAGTTCACGCTCAACGGCCGCGGGCGCTACGCCTACTCCTGCACGCTCGGCGGTTTCGTACCGGCCGACCAACTGAAGAACGCTAACGCCACCTGGCATGTTACCCGGTACTACGAACCGGGGCCGATCGAAGACGAAGGCGTGACGATTCCGCGCGGCTTCGGCATCTTGTCGGGAAGTTACAGTCATTTTCGCAATCCGCTCACCCAATTGCCGATCGCCAAGAAGGGGATCGTCGAACTGCGTATTCATCGCGACCACGTGAATTCGCAAACGCGCGAGGAACAAGTTGAGTACCTGGTCGTTACCGAACCGATTCCGGCTGGCGCGGCCGTGATCGAAAGTTCGATTTCGGGCGGATTCGAGCGCTACGAACTCTCGCCCGGCGCGATTACCTTCTTCGTCGGCAGCCGTCCCTATGTGGGCAACATTCGCTACGAACTGCGCGGGCAACTGGCCGGCGAGTATCGCGCCGGCCCCACGATCGTGCGCGACGCGTACCGCCCCGATCGCCTGGCCGTGGCCGACGCCAAATCGCTCTCCGTGTTGCCCATGGGCGTGGAGAGCGACGACAAATATCGCTTGACACCCGAAGAGCTGTTCGCGCTCGGGCGGCGGCGTTTCGAGGCGAAGAAGTACGACGAAGCGGCGGTGCATCTGAAGCAGTTGCTCGCCGATTGGAATCTCAACGCCGAAACCTATCGCCAGGCCACGTTGTGGATGCTCGACGTGTCGCTTGCCGGCGGACCACCCGCCGAGATTGTGCGCTATTTCGAGATCGTAAAAGAAAAATGGCCCGACGTCGAAATTTCGTTCGACAAGATCCTGAAGATCGGCCATGCCTATCACGAAATCGGCGAATACGAACGCAGCTATCTCGTGTTCCGCGCCACGGTCGAAAGCCGATTCCTGCGCGAAAGCCGCGTGGCTGGCTTCTTGCGCGAGCAGGGCGAGTTCCTGCGCTCGGTCGACGTGATGAGCCGCGTCATGCGGCAGTATCCGCCCGAACCGTATTTGGCCGCCGCCACCTACGCGCTGGCGCAACAGGTGTTCGCCAAAGCGCCGGAGGCGGCCGGCGACGAGTCGCTGCGCGCGGCGAAGCTCACGCGCGTCGACCTGGTCGATCAGGCGTTGCGCATGCTCGACAGCTTCCTGACCCAATGGCCGGCCGATCCGGCAGCCGATCAGGCGTCGTTCTCGTTGGCGGGCGGGTTGTTGGAGTTGAAGCAATTCGACAAAGCAATCGCCGCTTGCAATCGCTACGCTGAGCGCTATCCCAAAAGCCAGTATCTCGACAGCTACTGGTACACGATCGGCTACTGTCATTTCGCCCGCGGCGAACACAAGGCCGCGCTCGACATGTGCCGCAAGGTGGCCGAGACCAAGCTGCCCGACCCGCGCACCGGACGACCGACCGAAAGCCGCAACCGCTGGCGGGCCGTATACATTCTTGGGCAGATCTACCACAGCCTGGGGCAGGCGGCCGAAGCGATTGCCGAATACCAG
>JAGQOS010000011.1 GCA_020427265.1 Planctomycetales bacterium | reverse complement strand
GCAAGCATTTCGTTCTTCTCTCTCGTAGCGACGAAGCGGGGCAGGGCGGGGCCTGCCCGAAACGCCGGATTCGCGATGTGAATGCATTCAAGAAAAAATCATCCATTAATCATGTTAATAAGCATCAAAGTCAACTGCAACAGATAGGCGAACATTCCCGTCCGGCGCGAATCCCCTTGGGATTGGCCGTTCCCCTTGCCCGCCGCTCACGGTCGGGCAAGAGATTCCCTCAGGAAACCTCCGACGTTCGACCGCACTCGGCAGGTAGACGCACCTGCGCTGGGACGTGAGACTTTCGGCGTTGATGTGTCACACTCGCACCTCGTAATCGCTGGGCCGTTGGCGCTGCACGTGAGTGGCGCGCCGCTGGCAATTCCTGATTGGTTGTGGTTGTTTGATATTCCGCGACTGCGAAACCGAGCTCGACGAACGATCTCGAACCGCAGTTAAACGTGCGAAAATCCGTTTCCTAGTCGTGTCCTTGCCCTCGGCCGCCCTGCGAAGAGCGATTCTTGCGCTTGCGCCCGTAGCGGCTACGGGTGCCCATCAACTCGCGGCTCCGCTGCTCGTGACTCCAGGGCCCCGGCGGACGTTCACGGCGGTGGGGTTCGTCGTAGTCGACGTCCAACTCGTCGTATTCCGCCCGATCGAAGGAAAACCCGGCCGTTTGCGACCTCTTGCGCTCTTCATCGGGAAACATGGCTTCGGACATGGCATTCACTCTCCTGGGAAAAACCCAACTCAAAACAGATCGAGTAAGCGTGTCGGATAACCGCGCGATTAAAGCCCCGAACGCTTGTAGAGCTTGCGGCGAGCACCCGAGGGTCCGCCGGTCTTGCGGCTCGGCTTGCGGCTGAAACGCTGCGACGTGTTGAACTTGGCCAGCGAGTTCCGCTCGCGAAGCTGCGGGCGAGCGTTGCCGCGGTGGCAGCGAGCGTCTGTCTCGCCTTCTTCCATCTCGTCGAGCCAGGTGCTGCCTTCGTTGAGTGCGACCATCATCATTTTGCTTCTCCTTTCAGAAACAGCGGGAACAAAATGCCAGTTATTAACTAGCTTTTAACGATTCATCTTCTACACACGCCGGCGGGTTCCACTTTGAAATCCCGAATTCCGGCCGTCGCGGCAATTGGCTTTAGGTCAGCGTGGCCGACCCGCTTGCCCCGGCGGCTGGAATTCGCCGGACTCGGTTAGTTGTCTCAGGTGCTCGGCGGTTCACCTCCTTGGCGAAGGGCAACAAAAAAACGCTTCGAGCATTCCGCGCTGGCCCACGAGGAACCGGTGCGCGAAACGCTCAAAGCGTCTTGGGAAGAAGAAACGGACATGATGTCGGGGCTCACTAGCGCTCGGTTAGACGGTTGATTGGCAAGGGAAGATTACGGCAAACGGTCGCATCGCTGAAACGACACGATCCCGAAGCTGGCGAATCAAATTCGCCAAAAATACACGGGGAAACCACAAGAAAAGCCACGATACTCTTGCACCTGCGCGCCGAAAATACACGCGGGAGCAACAGCACCGTGGCCGATACATCGAGAAAGATTTCGAACGTGTTCAGAACTCACTAGCGGCACTTGATCGGTTAAGATTCGAAAGGATAGGTAAAACAACATGGTTGTATGACTTGTATAGAATAATCAACTGATCGAAGCGCGCCAAGCTTTATGTAGGGTTCCCAATACCTAAATGATGGCACTTCGGTATTTGCCTCTGTAGTGGGGGGGGTGAGGTTCAGTCAACTCTCCGCGAAGGGGAATGAAAGGGGCCGGTTAGAATAGGCCAACTGCCAGTTCGCGCTCGTCGGAAGTTACCTCAATTGCATGTTCCTGTCGCCGCAAGTCCAAGTTGTGTAACCAATGGATTTCTTGCTTACCGCCATCGGCAGCCACGGCGACGTTCACCCGCTGGTAGGCATTGCCCTGGAACTCAAGAATCGCGGTCATCGAGCGACGCTCGTCGCCAATCCGCACTTCCAGGGACTTGTTGAACGCGTTGGGCTAGAATTTTTGCCAGTGGGAACGGAGGAGCAGTTCGAGCAAATCGCGCAGGACCCGAATCTGTGGCATCCGACCAAGGGTGTGCAAACTATCGCCCGTCATCTCATCTCGCTCGTATTACGAGAGACCTACGGGCTGATTCTTGATCGGTACCAGCCAAGCAAGGTGGCCGTGGTTTCAGCCGCGCTCGACTTTGGCGCTCGAGTGGCGCAAGACAAGCATGGCATTCCCACAATTTCCGTTCAGCTCGCGCCCTCGGTGTTTCGCAGCTTTATCGAGTCGCCTCATCTGCCGCCGGCGATCCTGGGCAATTGGGTGCCTAAGTGGGCGAAACGTTGGCAATTCCATATTGCCGATCGTTGGATCATCGATCCGATCGTCACGCCGGAACTCAACGCCTTTCGCTCTGAGTTGGGGCTTGCGCCCGTTTCCAAGGTGCTGGACTCCTGGTGGCATTCACCGCTGCGAGTCATCGGCATGTTTCCCGAGTGGTTTGGCCCGCCGCAGCCCGACTGGCCGTCGCAGGTTCGCTTGGCCAGTTTTCCCTTGTGGGACGAGAAGGGTGTGGACGCGCTGCCGTCTGGGGCCGATGAGTTTCTTCGCGAAGGATCTCCGCCCGTCGCATTCACCCCAGGCTCCGCCATGGTCCAGGGCCGGCCGTTCTTTCGCGCGGCTGTCGATGCCTGTCGGCGGCTCAAGTGTCGCGGCGTGTTGCTCACGCGGCACGCGGAGCAAATTCCGAAAGACCTGCCGGACAGTGTGCGGCACTTTGACTTTCTGCCGTTCAGTTACCTGCTACCTCGGTGCGCCGCGGTCGTTCATCATGGGGGCATCGGTTCGCTCTCGCAGGCGCTGGCGGCAGGCGTGCCGCAACTGATCATGCCGATGACCTACGATCAGCCCGACAACGCATTGCGTTTGCAGCGTTTGGGCGTTTCGTCGTCGGTCTCCCGCCGGCGCTTCCGTGGCGGCATCGTGGCGCGGGCGCTCGATCGACTCATCACGAGCCCCACCACGGCGCGTCGATGCCGCGACGTCGCCGCCCGACTAGACGGCATGAACGGAATCGCCCTGGCCTGCGATCTTATTGAACAGGCAGCATGCCAAAACGATTGATCGTTGCGCGTATGCGGGTTACCTCGCCGGTTGCGACAACGGTTCGGAAGAATTCGACATCGATTCGACGTGGCGATACTACCGCGACTACTCTACTGCGAGTCGCAGTTAATCGTAGCGGTTATAACGCCCGTTCTTCGAGGATATCTCGATGTGCCGACGCTATACGTAACCGACGACCGCCTAAGCAGCCGAGGCTTGTTCTTCCGCCGCAACGGCCTCGTTGGAACGGGAAAGAAAGAGGGGCCACCGACCGGTCGATTCGGCCGAATTTCGCACCGAAACCAGATCATATCCCAGGTTCATGGTTACGAAGAACAGGCATAGCCCGAGCCAGGCCAAGGGATAGGCGAGAATCGCCATCCCATGCGCCGCGACTCCAGCCGCTCCCCAGAGGATTGCCAACAAAGCCAAAGTCGTCGAAACGTTGGGCAATTTCATGATTCCAGTACCGTCTCCATTTTTCAGCAAAAAAACAAAGCAGAAGGCATCCAAAAAACAATGTCGAACATCCACCGCAGCGGCTGTGACAACATTGGGAAAAAAGGGCAGTCTTCGATCGCACCTTAGGCAGTCGGTACTTGCCCGGAACGCTAACCTATTGTCGGCATAGCGACCGTGGCGAAGCGGAACGGACAAGAGCAACTGCCGTTCCAATGATCAGGCGGGATGCGGATCGTAGCGATATGCTTATCTAGTAGGTCGTCTCAGTGTGTCTGTATCGGCAGTATCGATTCGCAGGTAGGTGGGAGGGTTTATCCGGTTGCTTTTCGTCAACGTTGTTCGTGGATTCTAGGCAGCGCGATCGCCATTGAAAACCCATGTTGCCGTCGAATTTCAAAATTTCACTTTTCACAGGGGGCCGGGGGGGACGCCTGCTAGCGTCGCCAGGCAAACCAACGCTCGAATAGGGCGCGAATTCCTGGCGTAAGCCGGTTCCGGTTATAGGCGTCGGCCACTTTCTTGATGGCCTCGGCATGCGTTGGATAAGGGTGAATGGTGCGGGCGATCGTTCCCAGCCCCAGGCGGCCTGTCATCGCCATGCTCAATTCCGAAATTATTTCCCCCGCATGGGTGCCGACGACAGTCCCCCCTAGGATTTTGTCCGAGCCTCGCCGAACCAGCACGCGTATGAAGCCCTCCGTCTCGCCGTCGAGAATGGCCCGGTCGAGTTCGTTAAATCGAAAGTCGAACGTGTCGACGGCGATTCCCAACTTGCTGGCTTCGCCCTCATACAGGCCGACATGGGCGATCTCTGGGCTCGTATACGTACACCAGGGCATTGTGAGCGCGCTAACCCTCGACCGGCCGAAAAAGAAGGCGTTTTGAATCACAATTCGGGCCATCGCGTCGGCCGCATGCGTGAACTTCCATTTTGAACAGATATCGCCCGCCGCGTAGATATTCTTGTTCGTGGTTTGTAATCGATCGTTCACGAGTACACCGTGGCGATTGAACTGCACTCCGGCAGCCTCGAGTCCTAGACCTTCGACGTTCGGAGTCCGGCCGGCGGCCACGAGGATCTGATCGACTTCGAGGTCGTAACGTTGGTCGTGCGAGTCGACCACGAGCCGCTTGGCGCCGCCGGATTGTTCAATTCGAAGTTCCTTGCCGCAGCAAAGCAACGTTACGCCGTCGCGGCGAAGCGATTGCTCGACGATTTCGGCCGCGTCGCGATCTTCGTTGGGCAAGATCCCATGGGCCGATTCAATGAGATAGACGTTGCTGCCAAATCGGGCAAAGGCCTGCGCTAATTCGCAGCCGATTGGTCCCGCGCCGATCACGCCTAAACGCTGCGGCCGTTCGGTGAGCGTAAAGACCGATTCGTTCGTCAAATATTCGACGTCGGAGAGCCCGGGAATGGGCAAGTTGGCCGCTCGCGCGCCGGTGGCGATGACCGCTTTCTTGAATCGCAGTTTCGCGCCGGCAACCTCGACCGTATCCGGCCCGGCAAAAGTCGCTTGCCCGAAGTAAACGTCGACACCCAGATTGCGAAACCGACCCGCCGAATCGACGGGGCTCATCGCAGCACGCAAGCGGCGCGTGCGTTCCATCACGGCGGGAAAGTCGACTTGAGCACCATGGGGAATTTGAACTCCCAGTTTGCCGGCGTCGCGCACTTCGGCCGCCGCGCGCGCCGCACGGATCAGCGCCTTCGAGGGCACGCAACCGACATTCAGACAATCTCCTCCCAGAAGATTTCGTTCGATCAACGCAACACGTGCGCCTAACCCGGCAAGCCCAGCCGCCGTTACCAGACCGGCCGCCCCGGCGCCGATGACTACTGCGTTGTAGCGTGGCGGTGGATTAGGATTGGTCCACTGGGATGGATGGACATTCGCAAGCAAACGCCGATTATGTTCGTCATCGGGTTTTACTTCGATAGCTCGGTGTGTTTGTCCGGCGGCGTTCTTTTCCATGCACGGCTCTCTTAGACTACGCCGGGCGCTCTTGGGTTGCAGAATCCAGCGAGGCCGCAGGGATCGCTTCGCCCAATGTTCGCTTCGCGATCCGGGTAACGACGATCGTCACGATGACTGTTGCGGCAAGTCCCACGTAGAACAGCACGTTTTGGCCCGCGTTGCGCGGCGCCCCGTCGCGAAACAGGTCCGCCAGATTGCGCACGGCCGAGCCAAGATAAACGTACATGACTGTGGCCGGAAACATCCCAATCCACGAGGCGAGCACATAGTCGCGCAAGCGGACTCGGGTCAAACCATAGGCGTAATTCAGCAAGTTGAAGGGAAACACTGGCGAAAGCCGCGTGAGTAGCACAACTTTGAATCCGTGTTCGCCGACGGCCCGGTCGATGGCGGCGAATTTTGTGCTGCGACCGACGCGCTCTTCCACCAGATCGCGCACCAGCCAACGCCCGGCCAAAAAGGCCACCGTGGCGCCGCCGACGCTGCCGAGGACCACCGCTACGGTTCCCCAGAAAACGCCGAAGGCATAACCCGCGCCCAGGGTAATGGGCGAGCCAGGCAGAAAGAGCACGCACGCAACAACATAGATACAGGCAAACAGAATCGCGCCTAGAAGGCGATGTTCCCGCGACCAAGCGGCAAACTGTTCGAGCACGGCGAAGAAGTGTTCTCGGTTTTCGGGCAAGAGTAGCAGCGATACGCATAGTACGATCGCGATCAAGAGTGATCCGCCAGCGATCTTTCGCAATAGCGATGGCTTCAATCGCACGGTATCCTCGTTGACCAATACGGAAGTTGTGAGCCAGCCTGAGACAACCGTTGCAGTCTAATGCCGCGCGGTCACAATCGGAAGTGAATTGGCTAACACAAAAACGCGAATCGGCTAGCGATTCAGGCCCACGGCATCGAGAACGCGCGAGGTCGCCTGAGACTTATTGAGAACATAGAAGTGCAAGCCGGGGATGTCGTGCGCGACCAGATCTTGCGCCTGTTGCGAGGCAAATTCCACGCCGATGTCGAACGCCGCCTGATCATCTTCGCCGGCCGCTTCGAGCGCTTGAATGAAATTGGCCGGCAACTTGGCCCCGCAAAGCGACGTGATGCGCTGAATCTGCGCTAGATTTGTAACCGGCAAAAGTCCGGGAACAAGCGGCGCGGGAATACCGGCCGCTGTGTACCGATCACGAAAACGGTAGAAATCATCGTTGTCGTAGAACAATTGCGTAATCACGGCATCGGCGCCGGACTCGACTTTGCGTTTCAAATTATCGAGATCGACTTCCGGGCTGGGCGCTTCGAGGTGCTTTTCAGGATAGCCGGCCACGGCGATGCCGAATTGAGGGAATTCGGCGCGAATCAGCCCCACTAGCTCGTTGGCATAAGAGAATCCGCCCGCCACGGGTTTGAACTCGGTTTCACCGCGCGGCGGGTCGCCTCGCAAGGCGACGATGTTCTCGACTCCGCGGCGCGCGGCCAACACCAGGTATTCCCGCAGCGAATCGACCGTGCTACCCACGCAGGTGAGATGGCTGGCGACGGCCACGCCAAACTGCTGATGCACCCGATCGACCACGTCGAGTGTCTTGTCTCGGGTCGAGCCGCCAGCCCCATAAGTACAAGTGATGTAGCTGGGGCGATAGACCATCAGTTGCGCGACGTGTTTGATCAGCGCATCCTCGCCTTGCTGCGATTTGGGTGGAAATAGTTCGAATGACAGACCGAACTTTTCGGGACCGTAAGCTTCGGAAATCTTCATCAATGCACGAAAAGCTAGGATAAGGGGAAAACCAGCAAGTATTCTGGACACAAGCTGCCGACCACGCAAGTCGAAACCGATGACTAAAGCGAGAGCGGCTCGGGTGGCACGCTGCCCAGCTCGCGTTCGCCCCGCGTGAGATCGAACATGTCGTGCAGCAACTGAATGTCGCAGGTGCGCTGCTCCACATTGCGGCGGGCGAACATGCGCGCCTGTGTGGCCACCATGACTTCGACCGGTGTCGCGGTAACTTGCCCGAAGAGGCGGGCGTAGTTAACGAAACTCGGCACGTTGGTCGTGACGAAGCCGTAAACCATGCTACAGACGCCGATCGTCTTGCCGGTAAAGATGCCCGTGTTGATCGCGCTCTTCGAATAGTCGCCAATCACGGCGCCGACGAATTGCATGCCAGTGGGCACCTTCTCATCGCCATATTGCATCTTGACCGTACCGTACGTGTTCTTCAGGTCGCTATTGCAAGTGCCAGCGCCGAGATTGATCCAGCTTCCGACGTAGCTGTGCCCTAGAAATCCATGGTGTTGCTTATTCGTGTAGGGTTCGATGATTGAAGCTTCGACTTCACCACCGATCTTCGTGGTTGCGCCCAGCACGACTTTGTCCTTGATGGCGGCATGTTCGATCACGCGCGAGCGTTGCCTCACCCAAACCGGGCCTTGCAAAAAGCAATACGGGCCGATCGAGGCATCTTCCTCCAGGAGAATGGGGCCATGCTTCGTATCGACAACTGAGTAGTCGCCAAGGGTCGCGCCAGGAGCGACGAAAACACCATCTTGAAGTTGGCGATACTCGCCTCGTGAAATGCGTTCCTCCAAATGATCGTTAATGCTTGCCAGGTGATGTTGCAAAACATCGTGTGGATAGGCGAGCAGCGTCAATTCATCGGTCGCGGTAAACGCTTCCAGGTGCGCGACTTGTTCGGTCAGTGGCTGCGCGGGCGTTTCGTGTAGGCGCTGCGCCGTCGCCCGGTCGATCAAGGCTGCGACGAGCGAGCCATCGACCGACCAACGGCCCGGCTTCGATTCGCGAATCAACCTGCGCAGCGATTCGCGGGCCGCGATCGTGGGCGCAAGGCGCGCGTTGACCAGCAGCCATGGCGAATCGTCTAAGGAAGCGGTATCCGTAATACCCGGCCGATTCGCTTCCATTACGCTCTTGAGATAGGGGCGTACGATCGCGCGCAAATCGGCATCGAGCTCCGTGAGCAAATCGAGCAGCCGCTGGCCACCGCAGGTGATGGCAAACGCTGGCCTGCTTACGGTGATTGGATAAAGACGCTCCACATGTTCGTCTTCGAACAGTACGATGCGCATGGCAGATTTCCTCGATCGGTTCTCACATGGTGCAGGCAGAAATCGCAACACCCGGATAGCTACCCGAAAAGAATAGGTCCCGCCGGTTGGTATTCAACCGCATCGGAAGGATTACGGAAAGGCCGTTTTTCTTGCTGTTCATGCCGTTTTTTCAAAGCTCGTCCCGCAGGCGAGCTTTCGGATACGCTATATTCGTTACAGACGGACTGAGCGTCTGTTGCGGCCGAGATTTTCCGGATCGCGGCGCGGATCT
Source organism: Planctomycetales bacterium (assembly GCA_020427265.1). Lineage (GTDB taxonomy): Bacteria > Planctomycetota > Planctomycetia > Pirellulales > JAGQOS01 > JAGQOS01. The sequence goes on along the minus strand of JAGQOS010000011.1, from coordinate 16,354 downwards.
AGGCGTTGTGAGCTGGCATCGTCAAAAACAGAAAGCTATCGTTCCACATCATGACATCCATCTGGTTCATCGCGATTATCGCCTCGTTGCTTAGCCTGGCTCACCTTGGGCTCGGCTTTGCGATCGGTCTGTGGGCGCGGCGAGAACCGTCCGAGGCAGGCGATGCGCGGCAGATGGAGATCAAACGCGCGAAGCAGCTTCTCGAGTGCTTGCGCGAACTGACCGGGGCGATGACCGCCGAGGTCGAGGAACATCGCGAACAACTCGCCACGTTGAGCGAACAACTCGAACGTATGGAAGAGGGCGACGACTCGCCGCTGACGCATCTGGTGATCGAAGTGGTCAGCGATATCATGCGTTCGAACCAGCAATTGAAGGATCGACTCACGAGCGCCGAGATGCAGCTCGAACAGCAGACGGCCGAGATCGAATCGAGCCTCACGCGAGCGATGACCGACCCGCTTACCGGGCTTTATAATCGTCGGGCTCTCGACGACGATCTCGAACGCCGCATTGCGTGCTGGCAGCGCAAGAATACGGCCGTGTCCGTCGTGTTGCTCGACATCGACCATTTCAAGCGGCTGAACGATACGTATGGCCATGCGGCTGGCGACAAAGTATTGCGGCAAGTTGCCAATGTACTGAAGGCGACCTTCCGCGCGATGGACCTCGTCACTCGATTTGGCGGCGAAGAATTCGCGGTCATTCTTCCTGAAACGGCTAATGAACATGCTTGGGCGGCGGCCGAGAAATCGATTAAGGCCGTGCGCGACGCGAGATTCACCTATGAGGATCATGTCATTCGCGTGACCATCAGCGGCGGCGTGGCGACGGCCATGCAGGGTGAATTCGCAGAAGATTTGATGAAGCGGGCCGATGCAGCGTTGTACGCTTCGAAGGACGCCGGACGCGATCAAGGTTTCTACCACAACGGCGAGTCAGCGGTGCCAATTGCCGAGAACGTGGAACTTCGCGAGACGGCCAGGGCGACAATCGAGTCCGGCAACGTCGCCAATGGACCGCAAGCGGCTGGCCAATCGGTCGAACTCGACGCCGCTTGCGCCGCGTTGCGCGAACGCGTGGAACACCTGGCGAGCAACGACAATTAGCGCCAATGTAGGGCCTTCAAGGCTGCCAATGCTCGCCGCCAATCGCCCGGAGCATCTCGTCGTCGGGGAATTCGCGCACGCGGTAGCGAACGGGGTACATGTCGAGCGGTTCCATCAGGTCGCCGACGATGCGGCGCACGTCGTCCCAGGGACCCGCCGCCGCCAATTCACCGGGTTTGCCATCGGGTCGGGCGCGTAACAAAAAGATTAGGTCGGCTTTGGGCAAGAGTGTGTCGACACCTTCGCCCCAGACACAGTAACTTGTGATGTCGCCCGTTTCCTGGTGTGTCATCCCCGAATACGTTGCGATGAAGCGACTTGCGCCCTGTTGTTGGCATTCGAGTTCGAGCAACTCTTTCTGTTCGTGATAGTCTTGCCCGAGCGCCTGCGTGTTGAGCACCTTGAAACGCTGGTAGAGCGGATGCTCGCGGGGCGGCAACCACACGGTCCAGGCGTCGCCGGCTTCCAATCGAAACGCAAGCCCCGATACGTATCGCTCGTGTCGCACGCCCTCTTCAGCTACATCGAGCAGGCGTTGCAACCCGGCTTCGTCGGCGCTGCCGGTGATCGCCAGCACTTCACGGTTTGGCGCCATGGCGATGACATCGCCATCGACTTCAAAGTCGCTCACGAGCTCGGTTAGCAACATGCGTGTCGCGTCGTAGCTGTCGCCATGGGCCATCAGGTAAAAGCCATCGGCCGCAATGTAATTCTTAGTCGTTTCCAGTAGATTCGCCTTGGCGACTTCGAGCGCTTCGTACAATGTAACACCCCACTTGTCGAGGTTCTCTTGATCGAGCAAACACATCGAAGTTGGCAAGTCGTACACGATGCCGGCCGCCAAATGTTCGCCAATGATTTCATATGTAGCTGGCCCGACCTGATTTCCTTCCAGTTCAAGACGCCGCAGCATGAAATCGACATAGGCCCGGGAACGCAACGATGGCAGCAGGTCGTGCCGCGCGTCTTCGAAGTCCTCGGGAATCTGGCTGTCCGTCACAAACCAATTCCGCACGCATATCTCGACAATCCGTTCACGTGATTCTGCTTCAGCACGGCAATATTCCGCATACAGGTTGGACAGGCTCAGAAATCCTTGGTCCTGTTCACCTCGCAGTAATCGAAACGAATCGGCATCGTATTGAATCTCGCGCACTTCGCCCGCATCGCGAATGCGCTCGATCAGCAATCGGGCGAAGTCGTCGCGATTCGGTTCTCGGCGAAAGCGATCGAAGAATTCCATGGCGCGCCAATTCCGATGCAGTTCAAGCCGCCGAATCCACGCCGGGCGATGCGGTGCGTAGATTCGATTGCCGGTTACTCGGCGGAGTGTTCATCGGCCTCAGGGTGCTTTTCTTGGTACTGATCCACTAAGACGGAAGGGCAGACGTCTTCCTTTTCACACTGTTTGCAAACCACGTGAATCAGATCAGAACTAGAAAGCTTCAGTTTGTTCTCCTGGCACAGTTGGTACAGTTCCTGTAAGTGGACGCAAGTCATGATCGCAGGTCCTCCGAAAGTTCGTTGCCGAGATGCCACGCGCTGAAACGCAGGGGCCCTCAGTGTACCCGACAATCTGCAACTCGGGTAGAAACGATCGCGCAAGAGTTTGGGGCGAACTTGTTTAGAGATGTTTCGTCAAAGTCGCCGATGCATTCGGCGCGCACGAAACTGCGTCGCTTCGGTCGCTTATCGATGGGACGGTTTGCACAGATTCGCTCGTCCTGGCGTCGGCTGCGTGAAAGATTTACCGCAAGGTGTGTCGCACACGAAGTTAGGAGCGCGCGAGTACCCTCCAATCAAGCGTGCGAGCAAGAAGGTCGTCACGTGCATCCAACGAGGCCGTCTGTGCAGTCGAGTCATCGGCGGCAACTTCATCACGCCCCAGTAATTCATCCGACCGTGAAAGACCCGGTAGGAGGTCTGCCTTTTGAGAGACGCCAAGACTTTCTGAAAGTGGCGTTGTAAGGCTTGCCATGGAAGCGGAACTCTGTTTCCCGGTAACGCTCGAATCACCGCTATATTGACCGAGCGGCAAGCTCGAAATGTAAGCGGTCGGAGACGCGAATGCCGTACTGCCATCGAGGCTGTCCTGCGAGAGCGGTGGTGGAAGCAGAGGCATGATCACGGGGATGTTCGGGATTTCGTCTTGATCTAATCCGACCGCCTTGCGAGCAACAAAGGCGGCATCGAAGGCCGTAAGGACGCCGTTTTGCGTCACGTCGCCCACCAGGGCCGGATCGATCCGTGGGAAGAAATCGAAACCGGTGTCCATGCCTACCGCAACGCGTGCAATCGACGAGGCGTCGAGTGCGCTAAACGTGCTGCTGCCGGTTACATCGCCGGGATACGCCACGGCGTGCACGGCATCGTCGGGTCGCGATGGGATCGCGCCGTCGATGTTCGAAACCACAAGCTCCGTGATTCGAATGGTTTCGGCAGCGCCCAGCGGGGCATCGGAGGGTACGGATGCGACAAGTTGCAGAATCTCCTGCTGACCCGGCAACAGAACTTCAAACGAATATCCGGCGATGGTAATGACGCCAGGCACCGAAGTATTGGCGACAGCATCGCTCAGAAACACTCCCTGCCCGTCGTCCATGTTGGGAACATCGCGACCGATGCGAACGGCTTGCTGCGGATTGAGCGTCAAGAGCGTGGGATCGTATTCAATGGTTAAATCGATCGCCAACACGCCAATTCCGTCGCTCACGTAGACGGGCAGAACTACCTCGGGCGAATCCGGGTCGAGATCGACATCTTGACCTGGTCCGCGGGCGAAATCAGGAATGCTGACAACGACCGAATCGTCGGCAACAACCTCAAACGTCGTTACAAAGTCTTCGCCGGGCTGTCCGTCGCTATCGCCGTCAAGCGGTTGACCGAACAGATCGACAAAGCCACCGCTGCGGCTAGCCAGTGAGAGCGTGTACGTGTCGGGAACGAGAACTCCACCTGTCTTCGTGAACGTGAGAGTCTGCGATGACGCGTTCCAAATTAGAGACCCGGAAACTTCGCCGACATTCTGCCCCGTTAGGGCAACATCGCTCAGTTCGATTGGCGAATCGAGTCCGTCATATAAGTTCAAGGCTGCTTCGTCGAGCTGTCCGGAGAATACGATGTCGACCGAACTCGAGTTGTGCGTTGTTGCAACGACTTCAATCGGGGGCGTAACCCCTTCAATGACAACATTGGCAGTTGCTTGCGACGTTCCACCAGCGCCATCGGAAATCGTGTAGGTATAGGAATCGGTAAACGACTCGCCAACGTTGAGGCCCGAGAACTGCCCGTTCGGATCGTATTCGAAGCTTCCATCCGCCTGGATCGTGAGATTTGCGCCCGATGGAAGCTGAATGAGTTGGCCAACGTCGCTCGCTTGTCCGTTTACTTCGACAACCGTAAGAGGGTCGGTGTCGGGATCCTCATCGTTCGCCAAGACTCCGACCGTTGATACGTCGATTTCCTGCAACGAGGTTATCTGAAAGAGTACGACCGCTCCGTTAGGTTGATCAGAGACAAAGCTAAAAGTGTCGAAGAAATCGCCAATGTTAAGATCGGTAGGAAGCGACTCATCGGAGTACAGGTTGTTGGGTCCGGCAAAATTAAGCTGGACCAAACCCGTGTCGAATTCCGAACCGTTGACATCGATAGGAAAATGCGGTGGCGGGTTGAGTGAACTATTGAATTGGATACTGAACTGGTCCTGGTCAGGTCCATTCGATTGTTGGAGATCGTTGGCGACAAACGCGACGTAGTCGCTGGCCGTAATCGTCAGGCCGCCGATCGTTGCCGTGAACCCGGCCGCTCGCTGCTGACGATAACCCGTGCTGGTCCCGCTATGGGTTGCGTCACTCGAGGTGTCGTAGAAAAACTGACCTGTGACCGGGGCATTGAAAGGGATGAAGCTTCCGAAGGCCACATTAGGGCCGATCACGGACCCCGTAAATTGATAGCCGACCGTCGAGCCAAGCGAACCAATATGAATGGAGGTGTCTTCGTTGGTCGAAAAGAAGTCATCGCGCCCAATCGGATCGGCCGCGAGCAGGACACGAGGCTCGAGACATTCGAACGTTGCAACCGCGGCCGCGCTACAAAAATTACCTATCTGTACGGTTGGCTTGGCGGAACTCCGACAGAGTAAGCGGTCAAATAGAGGGCGAACCTTCGGCCGTTGACGTGGCGACTTCTGAAACATGGCAATCCTAATCTCTAAGTAGCAATAGATCGTTCGATGAAGGTCCTGGCAGGGCCAATCTAGACGGGTCGATTCTTCGAGACTCCGGAAGCGGTTCGATCCAGACGCATTAGCGAAGCCGCCTCGCGTGTTTCCCCCTATAGTGCCTAGATTCTCACATGTGGTTTCCTCAAATGCAATTGGCAAAATGGGAATCGTTTTTTGCCTAAACCGACCGAGTCGACCACCTATTTGGAACGTCGAGTATCGTAAGAAAACAAAAATGGGCCGCAGTTTGGGGAGCACGGGGACGTCGAGCGACGTTCGCTCACCGAGCTTCAAACGGGGATTTGCTTTTAGTTCTTAAGTAGGGTAATCTCACGATCGCCGACGTGTTGCCCCCTAATCCGAGTGTGGTTTGTCGCTTCGAAGCAGAAGCCAGGCGATCTGAAACGTGCGGTTGGGCGCCTGGGCCGATTAACCAGTAATGATTGAACGACGCAGCCGTAACGCGAAACTCCCTGCATGGGATCGGGAAAAGAATCGAACTTTCCAGAATCGTAACCGCTTCGCTCGATCCCGAAATGGGTTCACGCTTGTTGAACTATTGGTCGTGATCGCCATCATTGGCGTGTTGGTGGCCTTGCTCTTGCCGGCCATTCAGGCGGCACGCGAGGCAGCCCGGCGCGCGACGTGTCAGAATAATTTGCGGCAAGTCGCCTTGGCGCTGATTGGCCATGAAGATGTCCATAAGCAATTTCCGATGGGCGTGCGAGCTCAATATCGCCAAGGCATTTCGTGGTGGATCGAGATCCTGCCATTCATCGAAGAGGAAAAACTCTACGAGCAATACGATGGACGCGGGAGAGACAGCGGATACTTATTAGCACATCAGAAGAATGCAGAATTGGTCGATGAATTGGTCATCTCGGCATTACGCTGCCCGTCGAGCCCAATCCCGCCTCTCTACGACGTCTATTCGCGACAAGTGATGATGCCTTCGTACGTAGGAATTTCGGGTGCATCGAGTCACGACGGTTTTCCCGAGTCGCGTGTCAATACATGCTGCGTTCCTAAGCCCGACGGAGAGATATCCGGCGGCGGGATTCTTGTCCCCAACAAAGAAATCAAGCGCAAACAATTGTTCGACGGTGCTTCAAAGACTATTTTCGTAGGGGAATCTTCGGACTTTGCGATCGACAAGAGCGGCGCCGTCCAAAGAATTGATGGCGGCTTTGCATCGGGTTGGGTCACCGGCACGTCGGCCGAAGGTACGCCCCCCAACTACGAGGTCGGCACGAACAAGCCCCGACCTTGTTGGAATATTACGACAGTGCGTTATTCGCCAAACACGCGCGACTACGAGCTTCCCGGTATCTTCCTGCACGGCGCGAACAATCCTTTGTTGTCGCCGCATCCCAGTGGCGTGCATGCCGCATTTGCCGATGGAGCGGTGCAATTCATCGAGGACGATATCGATTTGTTGGCATTGAAACGTCTGAGCACACGCGATGACGGCGGGAAATGAGCTGGCGGAAGGGAGAGGCGAATTGCGGCTTAAATGGTGTATGGGCAGGTCGACCAACGTAGATGCCGACCTCGTAACGAAGTGCTTTAGATGAAAGGTGAACGAATGACGAAGCGACTTTTGCAGAGTGTGGTGATGATTGTTTTGGGAGTAGTAATTGCTACTCCCTTGAACGCTGCCGAAAAGAAATGTAAGGGATGCGGAGAAGGCCAAGGTGATCAGCAATCCAAGAAGTTGCTAATTGAACCATGCGATTGCGCAGATCACGAACTGGCGACTTACCCTAACGGAACGCTCTATTACGGCGACCATTATGAGACCTGTAGCACGTCGCCAACGACGACGTATCTTTTTGGCGATCTTGGACTCTACGAAGATTGTGGAGTTCCTCCGTGCGTTGCTGGCAAAATGAAGGGCCCCAAGACAACCTTTCCCGGGCTACCTGATTATGTGCGCGACGAATATCGTGCTCCTGAGCATCCCGGAACATTTCGATCACCCTATGCCCGTCGAGCATTTGTCTGGTGCAAAGTCAACGGTGAAACGAACCCTCGTTATTTCACATTGCTCGAGCACAAAGGGCAGAAGCCAGGCGGTCAACCTCGCTGGTCATTTATTGGCTTCGAGGTTGACGGAACACGTTTCGGTGCTGAGGTGAGTGACCCGAAGAAAATCTCCGAAGACCAACCGTACATCCAGCATGGCAAGATTTCAAACGGACACAAAGAATACGACGTGGTCCTAATTCTAAAAGGGAACGCCGAGTAGCGAGTCTTTGGGCAACCCCGCACGATCAAGGAATGCGGGGTTGCCCTTTATTGCTTACGGCATGAAGCGGGGGCGAACGCTGCGGACACATCGGAAGCCCAGCCCAGGTTTCCAGTCGAACCGGCCCACGGCCACCTTCTTGTAGTTGCGCCGCTCTTCCGTAACGCTGGCGTCGCCTTCGACAACGGCCATATCTCCGCCATGGACACGTTTGAACGAAGCGAATTCCGATCCCAGATCGGCAGTCTCTTCATCTTCATGGACACCTCGGCCGGGCGTAACCGTCCATTCTGCGACATTGGACATGAGACCCACAACGCGCCGATCGGTTGAAAGTCGATCAAATTCGGGCGTGCCTACAGGGCCGAAAGTACCGTGGACTTCGGGCGGTGGATCTTCATTGCCCCAAGGCCAGCGCGACGTGCCTCGCGCGGTTGACGCAAACAGTAACTCGTAATCTTCCGGCAGTCGCTTACCCATCTTCTCCGCCAACTGCAGCGCTCGATCGAAACTGAGCGTCACGGCGTGATCTGGCGGGCTATTCCTCCAACGGAGATCGCCCGGACCCGAGTCGAAAAAGGCCCACCACTGAGCGACGGTCACTTCTTGGCAATCGATGTAGAAATCGGCGACGTGCCAACGAGTTTTACCGCGGTCCGGTACGTTCCATGCTTCCTGGCCTTCACCAGAATTGCCGCGGATCAACGCCATATCGCGCGTCACACCGGCATCCGGTATGTTGATCGCACTCAAGTCGACATGCCCTTGCGACGTGATGCGCCAGTTTCTGTGCTGATAGGCGTTGACGCGGAGCTGATGTTCGCTCGGCACACGCCGATATACTTCGTGAAAGCGGCCGTCATCGAGCATGGCGACCACAAAATAGTCGGCCGGCGCCAATTCCACCTCGAGCGGAGTACGTGAACTGGGACGCACCATGCGAATCGGATCGGGTTTCCCTGTCACTTCATCGAGGGGCACAAACGCAACCTTTGCGCCGGGCGGGTCGGTAGTGAGTAGCACGGTACGTAGCCCCAGCAGCTGGCGATTTCGTTCCGCCAAAACGGCGGCCACAGACAAGGCTCCCAACGCAATCAGGGCGAGTAGGAATGTTGTTGCGACAGCCGGGCGTTTTTTCACCCAGCGCCAGCATCGCTCAAGCTTTCCCGCCGGGCGTGCGACAATTGCCTCGCCTCGGAGAAACCGCCGCAAGTCAACCGCCATCTCCTGGGCGGACGGATAGCGGGCCGAGGGGCTCTTCTCCAACGCCTTGAGGCAGATCGTTTCCAAGTCACGTGCAATTCGCGGGTTGATTAGCCGAGGGCGTTTGGGTTCCTCGTTGACCACGGCGCGGATGACCGAAACCTGGTCGCCATCGAAGGGACGCTGCCTTGTCAGCATTTCGTAGAGGATGGCGCCGAGGGCGTAGACGTCGGCGCGCCGATCAACGCGCGAAGATTCGCCGCGCGCTTGTTCAGGAGACATGTACGCCGGCGTGCCGAGCAATTGACCGTCGAGCGTCATGCCGTGCGCATCGTGTTCCCATTTGGCCAGCCCGAAGTCGGAAATATGCGGTTGGTCGTGCGCGTCGAGCAAAATGTTGGCGGGCTTCAGGTCGCGGTGGATGACGCCGCACTCATGCGCATGGTGCAAGCCCTCGGCAATTTCCGCGCACATTTCAGCGGCTCGGCGCGGCAGAAGGCTATCGTTGGCGAGCCGGTGTCGCAAATCGGCGCCATCGACAAAATCCGAAACGATGTAGATCTCACCACCATCGCGGCCCACTTCGTATACGGTCACGATCGCCGCATGGCGCAATTGGGCGGCGGCCTGTCCCTCGCGCAGGAAGCGATGCCGTTCTTCGTCGGACATCTGCCGGCGATGGGGAATCTTGATTGCAACCGTGCGTTCAAGCCGCGTGTCGCGCGCCTTCCAGACTTCGCCAGCGGCGCCTGCTCCCAGGCGTTCCACAAGCAGGAAGTGGGCCACACGTGCCCCTGTGGTTAAACGGTCTCGAATCGTTTGCGACCGACGCAGCGACCGGGTATCGAGCAGTCCATGCTTGAATTCGATGGCTTCAATCTGGCTGGCGAATTCCGGATAGCGTTCGAGGTAACTCTCGCGCGATAACTCTTCACCGCGACCGATCAGGTAGTCTAGTTCGAGCAACAATAACTCGACAAACAAGGTTTCTCGCGCTACCGATGGGATACTATCGAGATAGGCCCCTAGATACGGGGCCTCGCCCCGCTGCAAGGCCGCCTCAAACTCATCGCAGACTTCGTCAACTCGATTCTGAGCCGCGCCCCATTGCACTGTTTCAGCCGGGGATCTGCCAGGTTCAGGCATCGCTTAATTCCTGTGACCAGGTACCACGAATCAATTGCAGTTTTCGTTCGACGCTGCGTTGACTTATGCCGGTCTCCGCAGCGATTTCGGGAATGGAGTAGCCCTCGATGCGCAGCGTCGCAATCTTGCGCAGCTGCTCGTTGCGCAGCAGCTCCATCAACCTTCCATTTTCTTCTTCGAGCACCATCACGTATTCCGGGGTTGGCTCTTCGCTCACTAAATGATCGAGCGAAAAACGTTCAACGGTATCGTTTTGTCGCGCTAGGTCCGACTCGCGATTTACTCGGCCCGCACCGCGCTTCGCAGCCGTTTCATGCCGGATGTAATTGACGATCTTCTGCTTGGTAATCGCCAGCAGGAGCCACCATAAATCATCACGGTCTCGTACATTCTCGAAACGACCGGCCACCGCCCCGCGGCAGAGGCTCTGCATCACGCCGGCGGCGATGTCCTCTTCGTCCGCCATTCCGCGGGGCAGGCCGTTAAGCCTGCGCTCGGCTAGCCGAACCAGTCGATCGTAAAAGCGACTCCAAAGCTGTTGTGCGGCAACAGCATCTGCGTCGCGCAAGTCCGCTATCCATTGACTAACCGAATTTCCTGCCAAAACGCCGCCAACCAATTTGGGGTACTGCCATTCTCTGCCAGACCGGCATTCTATCATGGCGGCGTTTAGCGAACTACTTCGGCCGGATTCTTTCGCAGAAAACGCATCAAGTTGTGTTTATGAAAGATTTTTTTCCTGCGGATGGCGGTTTGATGCCAGGACTTACGGTTTCAACATCGGATGAGAACGGTTTACCGATTTCAACTCCCGAAAAATCCGAGCAATTGGCGAACTTCACGTCATCGTGCGACTGGTGGTCCTGCCCGACACATTGGCAAGCGTTGAGTCAAGCACGCCATTTGCTCGTTATTCGGAGGTTTTCTGGGGCGACGAAGGCCTGTCGCCAGAGGTGCTTCCGAGGCAATTTTTTCGGAAAGCCGATCGATGTTGTGCTCGATACCTCCTCACCCTTCTTGCCTAGTTGTCCAACATCAAATTCCGGCAGTGACCGATGGTGCAGCCCGATGCAGTGAGCTTTGACGTCGAGCAAGTGCAGAATGTCCTAGTAATCACACCGCTGCACGACATGAACTGGCGCGACGAGTTTCAGCGTCTTGCCGATACGCAGTCGATCGTGATCGCGGCTGCAAGAATGTTGGCAAAAGACGAGGTGCGATATGTGCTTTTAGATTTGAAGAAGACAACTTACTTTGGTTCGGTCGCCGTTTCCTTTCTCAGCGATCTTTGGAAAACAACAAGGGCATCGAATGCCGGCTTCTCGCTGGCTGGCTGCTCGCCGGTTCACTCGCACGCACTTCGCCTCTTGCAGCTTGACAAAATCTGGCGCATCGATCCGTCGCGAGAAGAGGCGCTCTCAGTGATCACTCAGCAACATCAGCGACTATGAAGGCGCTCATTTCGACGCCCCGATTGGCAGGCATGCCAAGCGGACTTGGCGAACGCCAGGTTGCCGTTGGTATCCGCCGATCGCGCCGCCGTTGGTTGGCTGCCCCCACCAGCGTGCGGCGTTTTTATACGCGGCCACGCTCGCATGAACTGATATGGCCGAGATCGTGGCAAGTATGCCAAACGACGAGGTCAGTGTTTTGGGAGTTAGATGAGCTATGAGATGGGCCGCGAATGGCTGCCGACGGAATCTGCTGATCACGCACCTTGTTCTACTTCCTCTTAGTGCAGGATGCGATCGCGACGTGTCGATACGCGAGCCGCTGTCTTCACCGGCACCGGAGCATAAGTCTGTTGCATCGGATGTTGCCTCTGCCGCGCACGACTCCTTTGTTCCTCTCCTGCTACCCGGCAACACACGATCGGCGATTGAGGCAGCTCGTAGCGAGAACGACATTTACTTTCGGCTGATTGAGGACGCGTGGCCACTCTACGCCAACCGAGAAGCCGTTGTGGCAGCGCGTAGGGAGTTGGTGATCCTGGATCGTTCCAAGCCCACGTCCGATGGCGTGCAGAGCGATCTCATTCTCGGCGAGTTCGAGTCGGAAGAAGAGTTTAAGGCCAGAAAGGAACGATCGAGCCGGGCCGAGCAGGAGGCTCTTGCGAAAACGATGGGGCGCTGGAATGAAAGGCACGATTCGCTTGTTCGGCGCATCGCCGACTTGGAAGGAGCGTGCAACCACGCGACAACGATGGCGGCAACATCGTCTCAACAACTCGCACACACTCCGTCGGTTACGGTGACTTGGAGTCCCTCGGCATCAACTCTGCCGTACTTCGATCGCGATACCATGAGCTTCGACGGAGTTGACTTGACTCCGCTGCCATTCGAGATTGATTACCACGGGAATGCATCGGTAACGGCGTGGCTGCAGTTTTTTCGAGCAGGCGAATCGCAATTGCATTGCGCGGACCTCAAGGCGGCAAAGGGGCTAAAAGAACTTTTTCTGAGGCAGGAAATCCGAATTCAGGGCATTGTCAAACCTGTGCTACTCCGCTGGGAACATCCGGTCATGATCGGAGCATCGACATCCCTCCTCTCGGCCTCGGACCGTTTGCATGAACTTCCGCTATGCCAACGTCTCTTCGACATCGCAACTGGCAAAGATTCCGCCGCAGACCTGGACTGGCATGCAGAAGAAGTCGTCGAGGATGAATCGAGCAATCGGGTGACTAGGAATGGGGTTCGCTTCTCTTATATGCTGCTCATTGTCGACTTTAAGGTCGTCGATGAAAAAGGCAACGCTGTGCCAGGTGTTTCCGTAATCTCGAGAAACAATCCGTAAGGGCGCCAATTCAAGCAGTTCGCAAAACGAGCCGTTTTCGATCATGCACGATTCACGGGTTTCGGGGCCAGTGGCTCCCGCTTACTACTCACTTTGCAGAACATCGCGTTCGATCGCATGGGGTGGCAATTTGCCCGGTGTCTTCGATCATCCAGGCACCGACTTGCCGCATTCGATCGAGGATTGGCTGGATTGCATTCATCCCAACGATCGCGAGCTATTTCGCTCGGCTCGCTGTTGTGGCGACGGCGCAATTGTGGCCACATGTGTTGATTACCGTGTAAGCCGAGGGCGCGATGGATACATCTTTCTGCGCGATGAAGCGGTCGTGTTGTCCAACGGCGTGCTGACCGCTACGCTATGGCCCATAACGGCGATACTCTCGGCGAGGTCAGCGCATTCGAGTGGGTTTTCGATCGATTGTGAATCTGTCGGCCAGCAACAGGCACTCGACCTGAAACGCTTTTTCGAGCTTTCCATCGACCTCTTTTGCATTGCTAAACTCGATGGATACTTCCTGCGCGTTAACTCCAACTTTACGCGACTACTTGGCTACGATGAAGAGTCGCTCCTTGCTCAGCCGTTCTTGGCTTTTGTTCATCCAGACGATCGTCCGGCAACCGAGAGCGAAGTAGCCAAGTTGGCGCAAGGTCTCCCGGTGATTCGGTTCCGCAACCGTTATCGAGATGCTTGTGGCGGCTATCATCATCTGGAGTGGACCGCCCGCGCCATTCCAGAAGAAGAACTGATTTTCGCCGTCGCTCGAGACGTGACGGAGCAGGTTGCCGTGGAAGCAGAGCTCCAAACTCGATCGGACCGCGAACAAACGATCCTGGACCATACGCAAGCGGTTATCTACGTAAAGAATTCAGACGGTGCCTACCTATTTGTCAATCGCCGTTTTACCGAACTCTTTTCGTTGGCTAGAGAGCAGGTCGTAGGCAAGACAGACTACGACATCTTTCCCGAGGAGATGGCTCAAGCGTTTCGCTGTAACGACGAAAAGGTTGTCCTCGAGGGAAAGACATTCACCGTGCAGGAAGTGGCGCCCCATGCCGATGGGAACCACACATACATTTCAGTAAAGTTCCCGTTGAAAGATTCGCGTGGAAAAATTCATTCCATCGCCGGAATTTCGACGGACATTACCAATGAAATTCGCGCGAATGAGTCGAAGCGGCAATTGGAATTGGCTCAGTTCTTTCAACAGAAGCTGTATCCTAAAGCGACACCTGAGATTCCCGGTCTGGATGTAACGGGCGTCGCACTGCCGGTCTCGGAGCTTTGCGGCGATTATTTCGATTTCATTCCTCGGTCCCGAGACAGTTGGGTGCTGGTCGTCGGAGATGTGTGTGGTCACGGAGTTGGTCCCGCGCTTGCAATGGTCGAAGTGCGCACGACACTTAGGCTTCTTCTCGGCAGATCGGCCGTGCCACTCGGCTACGCCGTGGAAGAGCTCAATGCGATCTTAATTGACGACTTACCGGAGTCGTCGTTCATCAGTCTCTTCCTCGCGGAAATCGATGTCTCAGAAAAGACGTTGCGGTACATCGGGGCGGGGCACATGGCGCTGTTGCTCGGATGTGATGGATCCGTCTTGACGCTCGATAGTAACGGTCCATTGTTGGGCCACGACAATCACGCGCTATTCGATGCATCGCCCCCCATCAAACTTGCGGAGAACGATCAGGTTCTCATTTTCACAGACGGGATCGTTGAAGCGGAAGATGCCGCCGGTGAGCGCTTCGGCATGTCACGACTACTGCGCGCCATGCGAAAGCACCGGAGTTTGTCGTCGGAGAGTGCCGTGCAAGCGTTGATCGCAGCCGTGCACGAATTCACAAACGATGAACCCGTCAGAGATGACATGACCGCTATCCTGGCAAAAGTTTTGAGTTGAGGTGATTTTACAGCCGACGTCTCGTGGCGGACGAACACAGTTTGCAAATCAGCCACGAGTGCTCCACGGACTCACCACGCGGCACAGATTCCGGCACAGCAAATTCGAAAAACGGCACTTATGCACGTAGTCCATAGCTTGTGAGTTTGGATTTAAGGTCAAGCGCTTATCTGCGAGTCCATTCCGGCGAAAGTCTCCCCAATTGCCCCAGAAAGTCGCCCCAAAAGTCACCCCCCATCGGATCGACAAACCAATGCCGCAAAGCGTCGAAGTACAAAAACGCTTTGTTTCCAGGGGTTTGCAACGATGGGCGCAAAAAGAAAGCCGCACGTAGCGGCTGAAAAAGCACCCCCTAGGGGAAACGCACACCCAGCGAAAACGCCGGAGAAAACCGCGATTCTAAGCGGCCAGCGCGCCAAAGACAACGTGATCGACTCAAAAACTGCCCCAACCGACGCCGATCTGCGTTCGATCATCGAGGCTTGGCCGACACTTCCGGAAGCGACCAAGGCACGCATCCTGGCGATGATCCGGGCCAGCGAGTGATGCTGAGTCTTGTTCGATCTATGAGCGTGGCCCGTAACAACCCTGAGCCGCGCTAAACGGCCCGGTGCCGAATCTAGGCTTATTGATACTGGAACGGTCGTGAGTCGTACCTGAACTGAAACAGCAGGTGTTGGGAGTCGCCTAACGCCTCTGGCGCTCGTTAGGGCGCAAATACGGAGGCCGGTTTTGCCCGCCGAGTGTCTAGTCTCAATAACAGCGTTCTGCAAGCGGAATATTCAGAGCCATCGTGCCGTCCGCTGGTTTTCCCGACCTGTTGCGCGAAATGCACCTAGGGAAGGCACAACGATCGATTCCACCTGGATCAACTCATTACGAGTCTTCTATTCAAATAGGTGGCATAGCGAAGCGATTCGCTGTATCTTCTGAATACTGATGCCCGCACAAGGAAAGTCGAAAGGTAGTTTCCATACGCTGAATGGCTTCTGCGAATTTACAGGAACGGCGATCCGTCGCTGATGAGTCAAAACTTTTTTGCTTGAGGTCAAGGGATGAGTTGGCCACCTGACTTTACTGATCCAGTCGAAGGTGAATATTGGCGAGACACTCTCGCAACGCTTCAACGCTCGGTGGGGAATAAGAGGCTAGATCAGATCCTAGAAGCGCTTCAGAAGAAGGGTGGAGGACCGGAACTTAAGCAAATAAGGGAGGATCTGGCCAAACAAAAAGAAACAAATGCAAAACTCCTGGAACTTTTGTCGCGGCTGTTAGATGAACAGATGCGGCAAAATGACCGGGAAGATGAACAGAGACGGCAAGAAAAAGAAAGGCTGGCTACACAGAAGAAGTGCCCCCATTGTTATGGGGGCTTGCCTGAGGGTGTTCGGCCAAAGAAGTGTCTTCATTGTGCCGGCGACATAAAGTGGTTCATGGGTGAACCCTACACACTCGAAGAAGGCAGGAGACTTGGGCAACAGCAACAAGAGGAACAAGAGCGACGCAGAAAAGAGAATTTGCGAAAAAAAATTCTCTGATGAACTTCGATCCGCCCACGCTTGGCGAGGACATTAAGGCACCCATCCTGGCGATGGTCCAGGCTGGCGAGTGAAGCAACCACGGTTGTTATCGGTGTCTTGAAGCAAGCAGCGTGAAACGGGCCTGATGTTGAGACTGGACCGAGTTCGAGCGCTTGAACCGCGAATCCGGCTGCGAGAATTGCGCCCTAA
>JAGQOS010000119.1 GCA_020427265.1 Planctomycetales bacterium | reverse complement strand
CAATAGTAACGCCTTCCACGACAACAGCAGCGGCTGATAACGCGCCGCCGGCGGAACGTTTGCCGCAACCGGCTGTCGAAGGCCCACTTTCTGTCACCGTGCCGCTACGGGCGGATGTTGTGGCTGAGGACATTACGATTCACGACGATGCCGGCCTGATCTCGCTCGCAGCTCGCGACGCATCGATGAAAGATGTGCTAGCTCTCATCGCCCGCACCAAGGGTTTAAATCTTGTTTATGCAACGAACGTCGATGATCGACTGACGCTCACGCTCGACCGCGTCACGATGGAGGATGCCCTCGATTCGATTCTGTCTGTCTCCGGTTACACTTGGAATTGGAACAAGAACATCATTCACGTATCGAAGGTCGATGCAGGAACGCCGCTGCCGCCGGAGATTCAGGGGCGGCAAGTGCGCGTGTTCGAACTTGATTACGCCTCGGCGATCGACGTCGACCAGGTTATCAAGGGTATGCTGTCTCCCATCGGCAAGTCGTTTGTCAGTCAAAGCAGCCCGACCGATAACCGCCGCACCAAGGAGATTGTCGTTGTCGAGGACTTGCCCGCATATCTCGTTCGCATCGAGCAATACATTGTCCAGGTAGACCAGCCGCCCCGGCAAGTTCTCATTCAAGTACATATCTTGGAGGTCGACCTTGAAGACGAGTGCCGTCACGGTGTGAACTTTGAACAATTGGCGCAGATTGCGAATACCGACCTATCCATTCGCACTCGCGGTCTTGCCAATCCAATTGCGCCGCAGGCGTTTTTTCTGCAACTATCAGGTGGCGACTTGTCGGGAATTGTCGAAGCACTCAAATCGACTACCGACGCGAAGACACTAGCGTCGCCGCGAATTACGGCCGTGAACGGACAGGAGTCGCGCATTCAAATCGGGCAGCAGCTTGGTTTCCGAGTGACGACGGCTACCGAGACCACGTCGCTAGAAAGTGTCGAATTCATCGATGTCGGCGTAGTGGTTCGCGTAACACCACACATCACACGCGACGGCAACGTGTTGATGCGCATCAAACCCGAGGTCTCGACCGGTCAGGTGAATCCTGATACCGGATTGCCGGAGGAAGAGACGACGGAGGTCGAGACCGACGTCTTTCTGGCCGACGGTCAGGGCGTGATTATCGGAGGCCTTATTCAGGAGAAGGATACCAACGTTCAGAGCAAAGTGCCGTTTTTGGGCGACATTAAATATGCCGGCGCGCTCTTCCAGCGAAGAACTGTGGCCAAGGAACGCAGCGAAGTCGTGGTTGCCTTGATACCCCATGTCTTCCCGCTGACGCCCTGCGAGCAGCAAAGAATGGAATTCGACGGCATGCGCGCGAGCCAGCCGTTGCTACACGGCGCACTGTGCCGGCACCCTCGCCCCTATGAGCCGCAACTCGCGGATACCTTTCGCAACCCCGTACCGGTGATGCCGGCTCGCCGAGCAGCGTTTCGCGCAGCCCAGTGTGGCGACTGCCAAACAGCCCCATGCCCGCCCGGTTCCAACTCTCAATCATCGTGTTGGCCAAGGATTGAACACCCGAACTTGGCGCTCCCGCCCGAGGCGGTGCTTCTGCCGCCGACGGAGTAGATCGTTAGAGAATCGACCAATCGCAGGATACGCAACTATTTCGGAATTATCATGCCCAATCAACTGCCGATCCCACCGGAAATTCAGCAACTCATCGAGAAACGTGAAGCGGAGCGACGCGCCGAAGAGGACCGGCGGGCCGAAAATGGGCAGCCCACCGAATATGCCGCGACGTCAGACGAACGTCGGACGGGCGAGCGGCGTTCGGCCGAGCGCCGGCAAACGGAGGAATAACGTTGCGGTTGCCGTTAACGCCGCGGTTGCGACGTCAGTTCGTTGCGGAAGTACCGTTTGCCGTCGATTAGTTGAGAATGGTCGCGTATCGCCTCGTACTCTCGCAAGCGGACAGTCGTCGAGGCTTCGAAACTTCCCTGACCGTAGACGTTCACGTGTACATGGAGAAGCGCATACGGAGCAAGTTGCGTGTCGAATTGCGGTTGGATCAAGCGAAAGGGCAAACGCACGACGGCATAACCCGGAGTAAAATTCTCCGGTTGCACGGAATCGCTCCAGCGTTCCAGGTCGCGGAAGTCACGGTCGTCGCGTCGGCGTCCATACTTTGTTCCCACGAGCCTGGCGGAGACATTACCACGAATCGCGACCGTACGGCCATCTGCGCCGACTGGCAACAGATGCAGTTCCAGCCCGTCGGGTTCCACGTCGCGGTCCCAGTTTCGTAGATAGGCGCGAATTTCCAACGCCTCGACCATTTGCGGCTTTCCTGGGTGTGCCGCATCCTGTGTTGTCAAACGAGTCCCTTCCGTAGGCGGCGCAGGTGCGGAGTGCTCGCTCGCGACGTCACGCTGAAGAAACAGCGCGTTGGTTTCCGGCGTCGCGATGTCGTCGACAAGGCGCGCGAATTCCTGTGGCGTGTGTTGCGCGTCGGCGTAGTCCACGTGTTGGATGCGATTCCAATCGAGCGCAACCGCCATCGTAACTTGGCCTTCCTCCACACGAATCCACAACGCTTGATCGGTACTGCGTGCGTCGACTACGCCGCGAACGACGTGGCCATCCGACAGATGGGCTGTCACTTCGGCGGCGGTCGACAACGGGCCAACGGCAGTCTGAAGGAGAAGCACGGACAGCAGAATGAATCGAGTCGAGAACATCGGAGGCCTTCAATCTTCAGTCGTCGAGGAAGTACGAATCCAATATCGATGGTCGCAACCGTCGTGCCGCCGGCAAAAGCGGAGCGAAATGGTCGAAAAAGCGAGAAAATATTGAGATGACGTTGCCTCGTCGCAACAGGGCATGTGGAGATTTGGCAACACAATACGCACGCCATCCAGGGCTTCAATTGCCGGACAGCAGGTGACCCCTTAGAATGCAGCACGCCGTTGCACGTCGGCCGCTGACGGACTGAAATGCCGTCGAAGTGGACGTTTCTCTCGAATTCGTCGGACGTAAATCACTACTCGTGAAAATTAACCGCCGTCGGCTCACTTATGCCGGATTGACGATCGCCATCGTTGGCGTGCTGCTCCCCCATTTGATCGCGGCGACGCCGCTGCGCAATTGGGTCATCAATCGTTTCATCACCGATCCCCGCTTGCAGGCATCGGCGCAAGAGGCGTCGTTCGGCTGGCTATCGAATCTGCGCCTTGGCGGTGTCGAGCTTGTCGATTCCGAGGCGACCTTGCAGCTATCGATCGCGGAGGTTCAGAGTGATCGGTCCTGGTTGCGGCTTTGGCGCGGCGTTCCGGAGTTGGGCCATTTCGACCTCGAGAACCCTCGGCTCGATTTGCTCATCGATGCCTCTCGCGCTCGCGACACGCGCCGAGAGAGAGCGAGTCGCGCCAAGTCTACGTTTTCCGTTGGCATCCATGACGGTGAGTTGGGAATTCGAGTTGCCGGCCGCAACGACCCCGTCGTCGATCTGACCGGGTTGCAGATCGCCGCGCGCGTGGAACCTTCCGAGCAAGGGCGGTTTCTTGTCATCGATTCCAGCAAGGTGATGGAGCATCATCCGCTTACGCCGGAGTTGACGCGCGATGGCCTTCAACTCGTAGCGCCGATGTTCGCGCGAGCGGTCGAGATGGATGGCTCGCTTTCCGTGGAATTGCTCGCCTGCCGTGTGCCGCTCGATATCGAAGATGATGCAGCTCGCCGCGCAGCGTTGGAACTCGAGGGGATCGTCTACCTGCATCGCGCCGATGCGCGACTCAAAAACCCGCTGCTGCAGGCCATCGGCCGCTTGGTCGCACTTATTCTTCAGCGCGATGCGATTCAGCATGTACGCGTGGCCGACGAGAGTCAGGTGCACTTTGCCGTACGGGAAGGCCGCGTATTCCACGAAGGGCTGGCGTTCGTGCTGCCCGATGTCGCCGCCGATCTCAAAATTCGCACCAGCGGCTCGGTGGGGCTCGACGAGTCGCTCGACTTGACGGTCGCCCTGCAACTTCCAGCGGAAATGCCGTTGTTGGCTCAGTTTGCGTCGAAGTCGCTGGAATTGCACGTGACCGGAACGATCGACGAACCCCAGCTTCAGACGCCGGGTTTGGAGGGAAATGGCCTGGCAGGCCTGATTGGACAACTGATTGAGGGCGCTCAGCAAGGCGGCGACCGCACGCCCGACGGGAGTGACCCGGCGGCCAAGCCCCCAACTGATGGCGGCGAAGTTGCCGAAGCGGTCGTTGACCTGATCGGCGAACTTATCGAGAAGCGCCGCGAGCGGCGGGAAGGCGATGTTGACGGAGACACGCCACCCGGCCCCACGATTTTCGATCGCTTGCGCGAACGTCGTCAGCAGCGTAACGAAACTCGCGCGAAATCTGGCGATTCGCCCTAAACTGCAAAGAACGCTCTCGGTGCGTTTTTCCGGCTCTAGCTGGAAAAAATGCAGGAAAATCGCGTCGCGCAACTTTTCTTGAACCCTTCGGGGCGATTGGCGGCACTCTACGGGTATGACCACGGCGATGACCGAGCAGAGTGACGAACTGGCTTTCCTGGTGCGCGAGCATCAGGCGACCGTGTGGCGTTACCTCCGCTTCCTGGGTTGTGAGGCGAACGAGGCCGACGATTTAACGCAGGAGACGTTCGTTGTCCTGTTCCAGTCGGCCGAAGCCGATCGCACTTCAACCCAAACGGCGGCCTTTTTGCGCGGCATCGCGCGGAACCGGCTGCTGATGCTCCGCCGCCGGCAAGGACACGAACCGTCGACGGTCGAGTGGGATCTGGCCGAACAAGTCTGGACCCAGGCGACGGCCGACGGGCATTGGCAGGATTCCCTCGACGCGCTGGCCGACTGCCTGGAAACGGCCGTGCAGCCGCGCGTCCGCCGGGCGATCGACATGCACTATACCGATCGCGCGTCGCGCGAAGAGATCGCCCGCGAACTCGAACTGTCACCCGAAGGGGTCAAAACCATGCTCCGCCGCGCCCGCAGCGCGCTGCGCGAGTGCGTGGAAAGGAAAGTCGAAAGATGAGCGATTCACCGGAACTGAATACCGATGACCTGCAAGACCGTTTGGTCGATCAAATGCTCGGCGAACTGGTCGGCAAACAGACGCCGCCCGATTTGACCGATCGCGTGCTGGTCGCCGCCGACGCGTCGCGTCCGATCGACGGTCAGGTGGAATTCGCCGCGAGGCTAGCGTCGCGTAGATCGACCGGCCGTATATTCATGGTCGCCGCGAGCGTGGCGCTGCTACTTACCGCTGCCGTTGTGGCGGGACTGCAAACCCACTGGTTTGGCCTGCGCAAGCCCAAGGTCTTCGTGGCGACTGCCTGGGTGCGGATTGAGGAAGAGAAACCGTACATCGCCTACAGGCTGGACAAGGAGCCGGAAGAGAGCAAGCAGTCCAAACTCATCGATCTCACGACGATGGGGCGGGCGAAACACGCTCCGCGTTTGTCTGTCGGAACGGAGACGGAGCCGTCCGGTGTCGTCGTCGGAACGCAGGGGATTCCACCCGAGTTTCTTCAATCCGACGGTATTGAGTATTTCGATCGTCTCGCAGCGCAGGCATCGCCGGCGTACGCCGGTCAACCTAGTGCGGAGTCGGGGACGCTTCACGAATATATGCCAACGCAACCGCACAAGAGCGATCCACCGGAATTCGCTGCTGAGACAATCAACCATCCGCTTTCTGCTCTGCGTAACCGTATTGCAGACTCAGAATTGCGTCGCGAATTGCTCGAAGCGCAGCAAGAGGCTGAAAGGGACGTGATTGAGCGCGACCGCGCGGAAGGAAAGGACGTTGCCGACCAGGTCGCGAAAGTACACAGGATGGAGGGGCAGATCGCGAATCATCGAACGAAGGAGACGCTTTTGAAGGATCGAATGTTTCGCCAACTAAAAGATCAAGCGAGGGCGGACGAAAAGCAGGCGGAGGTTAACCTTCAAAAGTCTGAACTGGCCCGCGAGATGCACGTTTACAACGTGATTACCAATCGCGTCGCTCGAATGCGAACCGAGTCGCGAGCGCCGGCGCGTGTCGCTCCGTTAAAGGAGGCGACGCCGGAAGACGCCACGGCGGCGGTTTCCGTCGCAGACCCGAAATCGGAGCAGGCGCCGAAACGCGGGCGTCGGAGTCAGTTTGTCGAGACACAAACGGCGCTGATACGCAGCCCGTTGGTCCTGGAACGCGTCGCCGCCCAGCCGGAAATCGCCGCTTTGCCGGAAATCCAGGCCGCCAAGAATCCCGTGGGTTGGTTGGCCAGCCGGCTTTCCGTTCGCAAGACAGACAACGACGACGTATTTCGCATTCAATTCGCCGGCTCAACGCCGGAAGTAGCAGCGCAGATCACGAACGCCGTCGTCGAGGCGTATTTCAAGGTTCAAGCTGTTGATGAAGTGTATCGTACTCAGAGGGTCTTGGAACTCTTAGAGGAAGAGCGAGCACGGCGCCAAGTGCGGATCGCCCAGTTGCAGGCGAACCTTGTGAACTTGAACGCGGAGAAGGAAGGCGCCGGCGGCGATCGCTACGAGCCGATCATTGATATCCCGTTCATCGAGCCCAAGGGCGAAGCGGCGTTGTCGACGTTTTCCATCGACGTTGATACGGCGTCGTATGCCAATGTGCGGCAGTACCTGATGCAGCAGGGCGTGCTCCCGCCGCCGGCGGCCGTGCGGGTCGAGGAGTTGGTTAACTACTTCGATTACGACTATGCCGGCCCCACGGACGAGACGCCGTTTGCGTCGCATGTGGAAGTGGCGGGTTGTCCCTGGAAGCAGGGCCATCGCCTGGTGCGCGTCGCGCTGAAGGGGAAGGAAGTTGCGGCCGACGACGACCGGCCCAGCAACCTGGTCTTTCTGATCGACGTTTCGGGGTCGATGAACGATCCAGTGAAACTACCCTTGCTCAAGGACGGCATGAAGCTGCTCGCCCAGCAGGTGAAAAACAACGACCGGGTCTCGATCGTTGTTTACGCCGGCCAGGAAGGCCTGGCGCTCGAATCGACACCGGGTAGCCAACGCGAGCAGATCCGCGCCGTGCTCGATGATCTGCAGCCGGGCGGTTCGACCAACGGCGAAGGCGGCATTCGGCTGGCGTATAAGATCGCCCGCGACAATTTTCTCGCAGAAGGCGTCAACCGCGTGATTCTGTGTACTGACGGTGATTTTAACGTCGGCGTTTCGGATACCGAATCGCTCAAACAGATCGTCGCCCAGCAAGCCAAATCCGGCGTCTTCCTGACCGTGCTCGGTTTCGGACGGGGTAATTTGAACGACGCGATGATGGAGACGATCTCGAATCGCGGCAACGGCAACTATTACTACATCGACAGCCAGGCCGAAGCCCGCAAGGTGTTCGTCGATCAACTCCGCGGCACGCTGGTGACGATCGCTAAGGACGTCAAAATTCAGATTGAATTCAATCCCAACCACGTGAAAGCGTATCGCCTGATCGGCTACGAAAACCGCATCATGGCGGCCGAAGACTTCAACGACGACAAAAAGGACGCCGGTGAAATCGGTGCCGGGCACACGGTCACGGCATTCTATGAGATCGTGTCCGCCGATACACCGGCGCAGCGGCCGCAGGTCGACGCGCTCAAATATCAACCGAATGCCTCGCAGGAGCGTGCAGAACCGGCAGGTGACGAGCAGGCGATCGAGGCGGAACTGCTAACGCTCAAGCTTCGGTACAAGGATCCCGACGGTGAGACGAGCAAGCTGCTCGAGTTTCCCGTGGTCGATCGCGGTGGGCGTTTTGCGCGGGCTAGCCGCGATTTTCAGTTCGGTGCGGCGGTCGCCTCGTTCGGCATGGTGCTGCGTGGATCGGCGCATCGAGGAGACGCGACGTTCGACGCAGTCCGCGAGATTGCCGCGAACGCGCTCGGTGAAGACTCGCATGGCTATCGCGCCGAGTTCTTACAACTGGTCGAGCGGGCCCGGAAGCTGAGCGGCAAGTAGCCGCAACGCCGCGAGCCGTGGCGCTACGTGCCGGTTGATCGCTCGCGCGCCAGCGTGATCTCTTTGGTAATCACCATGCCCGAAGCGAACATCGGTGCGATCCAGGCGTTGTTGGCCACGGGAATCGTGACCGTCACGGTCACGTCTTTTGTCGAGTGCGTGATGTTGTTCGGGCTGACCGAGACCGTGTACTTCTGAACGTTGAGCAAGTCGAGAACGTCGGAGGCGGCTTGTTGGACTTCTTGTTTCGAAGCGCCCGGAAGCGCCCCGCGTCGAGCACCCTCGTACGACGCGTTTTCGGCCGTGTGCCGTAACATGTTCAAACGCGAGAATTCGATTGCTCCAAAGACGAACAGCAATAAGAGCGGCAAAGTCAGCGCGACTTCTACGGCAACCGCGCCGCGTCGCGAATGGCTCGCATTGCCATTGGCTTTTCGGTGTTGACGATCGAGTGTAGGCATGGTGTGGTCTTAGGGATGCGTACGCGGGTTCACTCGGTGAGCGCCACAGGCAACGAGGTCGCTAGCTTTTCAAAGGCTTCCTCGAGTTCCGCTTGACTGGAAGCGTGATAATGTGTGCCACCGGTGATCGAGGCGACTTGGATCATGGTGGTTTGATCGGCCTTGTCTAAGAACGTGATGGTGTGAATCGTAACACCGGCCGCGGCCGCGTCGGCGGCCGCCAGTGTGGGATCGCGGCCTTCGTTCCATTGCCCGTCGGTCATCAGGACGATCGATTTTTGGGCCAGGTCTTTGGTGCCAGGACCGGTCAAGATGTCGACGGCCTCGTCGATGCCGGCGGAAATATCGGTGCCGCCCAGCATGACGTCGTCACCGCGGGCGTAGATCGCCGTGGAGATCTGGTCGAGATCGGTCGTGAGATCGACGTCGGTCGCCACAGCAACTTCCGTACGGCCTGTGTAATAATATTCCGCCGTGTCCGTGCCGATTTCCGAACCGAACGTAACAAGCGCGGCCGTCGGAACAATTGTGCTTAGCTTTGTGGTATCGACGAACAGGCTCACGGCCGATTCGAGCGAAGCCCAGCGGCTGTTGGAGGCGTGAGGCGGATAGCAGATTGGGTTAGGCTTCTTCGGTGTTCCCTTCGGATACTTCCAGTCCACGCCTGACATATCGAAGCACATGGAATGCGACCGGTCGATCACCAGGCAGATTTCTTGTTGCATGTTGGCGGCTGTTGCGGTTTGCGTCGGTTCGAAATTCCCCTTGCCCAGGAAGCCGCCGAAGAAGAGTGCGACCGCGCCATCGGTGCTACCCGAAGTTCGTTGCGAATTGACGCGGACGGCTGAGTACGGTTGCTCTCCGGCAGTAAACGCCCACGAGCCGTCAGCCTGTTGTGTGGCCCGTCCCAGAACGACATCACTGGTATTGAGTTGCAGCGGCTTGCCGGCTACTTCGTTGGCCGCCGCGATATTGATGGCTGCCGTAATCGCCGCCGTGCCGTCCTGTTCGCGAACGAGGGCCTCGACACCCGCCTTAGCGGCCGCGTCGGTGGCCGACCGCAGCTCGGTGCGAACCAACTGCATGTAAGCGACATCGACACTGAATGCCGCCATGGCCAACAGAATGACGACGAACAACACGCACAGAACAATGATTGCGCCACGGCGCTGGTGAGCTGAGCACGCCCGGCAATCACGTCGCGCCTTCGTCGGTTGAGAATGAATCATGGCGGCC
The DNA here is from genome assembly GCA_020427265.1 of Planctomycetales bacterium. GTDB lineage: Bacteria > Planctomycetota > Planctomycetia > Pirellulales > JAGQOS01 > JAGQOS01. Next base: position 1,897 of record JAGQOS010000119.1, on the reverse strand, counting down.
CTTTCGCAGGTGTCGTGACAAGATGCACGGGATAAGACTACGACGATTTGACCATTACGACCGTGGCGGTCACCGTCTTGCTTTGCAGAAAGATTTGTGTGCCCGATGAATTTCCATCGGTGTTGACGGTCACTTGCGCCGTGACTTGCGTTCCCGCTTCGGTCGACGAGTCGACGGTCGGCGAGATGGTGATCGAATAGTTGGCGACGCCGCGGGCAGTCAGCACATCGGTTGCGCGGGACTCCGCAGTTGTCGAGTTCCCGGTGCCGGTGGTCGCCACGCGCGCAGCCTCGTACGCGGCTTCGTAGGCGGCCTGCTTCAGGTACACACCGTTAGCCATCTCGATCGCACCAAACGTGACGACGGCGATCACCGGCAGGCACACGGCAAGTTCAATCGCCGCGGAGCCAAGCCGACATCGTCGGACAAGCTCTCGCTTCGAACACTTTCGAACGCGTTGCATTGAACCGAATTGCTGTGACGTGGCAAAATTCATCGGACTTCTTGAATTGGCATTCCAACGCATCGACTCGTGCAAGGCCCGCACGCCGGACCACGGTATGACAAGTGTAGGTCACGAAGTGGTCGCCTAAGAGTTAAACGCAATGGAACACGCGGCTGTTGATGCCGCTTGACAGCATGATGCGGAATCGCCACGTGCAAGAAACACCAGGCCGACCGGCGCGGCATGATTCAGTTCGCAGGCGCGATTCCGCCAAGCCGTGTTTCTACGAGCGTTCCGTCGTCGGGCATCGGCAGCAGATAAGGGCGAACTCGATCGAGCGTCTTGGGGCCAATCCCGCGCACGCGTCTGAGATCGTCGTGATTGGCGAAGGGGCCATCGGTCTCGCGAGAATCCACGATACGCTTTGCCAGGCTTTCGCCCACTTCGGGTAGCAGGGTTAATTCGGGCCAATCGGCTTGATTGATGTCGAGCTGAAAGCTGATCGTTCGGCGCGGCGCACGGTCGATCTCGATCAAGCGGTCGCGCTGTCGGTGCCAGTAAAGAGCCGTGGCCAGAAGGCAAACTCCCAAAATGGCCCCCAGGGCCCCGCGGCTGAGTAGTTTGGCCAGCGACGGAGGCGGAGCAGCGGTTGGTTGGCGTTGCTCGGGCACCGTTTCACTTTCCCAGCATTCAAGGTACGATGGCGAAATACTCCGCTATATTATGCCCGATGTGATCCCAGGAAAACAGGAAGTACGCGACAGAAATGGGCGAGACCACGCGCGATTTTCGACAAATCGTATGGGATGCGACGGTTGACGACGACTGCCGCCAACTAGTGCGCCTGGCGGTACGTGAAGATTTGCAACGGGCGCAAGACTTTACGACCAACGCGCTAGTGCCCCACGATGCGACGGCTGCTGCGGCGATTGTTGTTCGAGAAGTAGGTGTGCTGGCTGGCATGCCGGCTGTAAAGACCGTGCTCGAAGAAATGGCGCCGGCCCTGTTCTTGACTATCAATGTATCGGACGCTGAGTTGGTGACGCCTGGAACGACGGTCGCGAGAATCGAAGGCCCGGCGCGTAATCTACTCACCTGTGAGCGAATCTTGCTGAATTTTCTCGGCCGCTTGACCGGAATCGCCACGCTAGCGCGGTGCTACGTCGACGCGGTGGCCGGCACCGGAGCTCGTATTTACGATACTCGGAAAACATCGCCCGGTTGGCGCCGACTGGAAAAGTACGCGGCGCGATGCGGCGGCGCCACGAATCATCGCACCGGATTGTTCGATGCCGTGCTGATCAAAGATAATCACCTTGCGCAAGGGGCCGCGAGTCAGGTGGGCGGTCGATACTCTCCTCAGGAAGCGGTTGAGCGCGCACGCGATTACTTAACGCAGCAGTTGGGCCGCGATGCTTCCTCGATGCCCGTGGAAATTGAAGTGGATACACT
>JAGQOS010000118.1 GCA_020427265.1 Planctomycetales bacterium | reverse complement strand
GGTGTTGGTGGTGGAGAATGGGGGGGCGGGGTTTGACTGGGAAGACCCAAAAACGGGCGGGGTGGCGGGGGGAGCGGGGGGTGTGGGGGGGGTGGGGGGCGTGGGGGGTGTGGGGGGTGTTGCCGTTGCAGACACTGATTCCGAGGGCACGAGGATGTCGGGTTGTGCGTCGACATCCGGAGCGATCGCCGGGGTTGTCGGCGTTTTCTCTCCACGAGCCGCGATCAGTTCATCGGCCAATTCCACCACCTTGCCCAATTCGGGCTTGGCCACTTGTCGGTCGGCGCCGACCGCGGCGCCCTTCTTGTAGTTGTCCGGCGTGACAATCGATGAATACAGCAACACGGGGAGTGAGGACAGTCGCGGATTTTGCTTGATGCGTCGTGTCAAATGGAAGCCATCGACCAACGGCATCTCGACGTCGCTAATCAACAGATCGGCCACGTTTTCGTTAGGACCGACTTCGCGCATTCGCTTCTCAATCCAGTCCCAAGCTGCGCCGCCATTTTCGAACACCGTGAGATCGGTATAGCCGCTGATGCGCAGCGTTTGGCTTACTGCTTCGCGTACGGTTGGCGAGTCGTCGGCGAGCAAGACTCTCAACTCGCCGCGAGGAAGATCGCGGGTATTCGCCACGGGATCGGCTCGCAGCGAACGTTCCGTAACCTGATCGATGATCATCTCGAAATCGAGCATGATGACAAGCCGGTCGTCGATACGAGCCACGGCGGTGACCGGCGTGTGCGCCAGCGCCAGGGTCGGAGGAACGGCGAGGATTTCTGTCCAACTCAATCGGTAGATTTTTTCGACACTGTCGATGAGAAAAGCCGTTTGCTGCCGATTAAAGTCGGCCAGAATCATGGTCTTTTCGGTGTCGGCGATGGTTGGCTCGATGCCCAGATGCGTGAGCAGCGAAACGCATGGCACCACCGCGTCGCGCAGCTTAAAAACACCGCGTACCGAACCGTGGGCTTGGGGCAACGACGTGAAGTGCGCGGTCGGCAGCACTTCGCGCACCTTGGCCACGTTGATTCCGAATGTGAAGTCGGCCAGGCGGAAGACAAGAACTTCCAGTTCGTTGGTTCCGCTTTCGAGAAGAATCTCCTTCTCCAAGAGAATATTGCCAACATTCGCGGTTGCCATGATGGAGACTCGCTCGAGGCTAGAGTAATCGGGATCGTTACGACTACTATCGTTTACCTGCGACACCCAACCTAAGCAAACCTTCAAGTCGTAGGCCTGATCGCTACGACCGGCCTGAACGGCGCCATACAATCAATTCCAGCGGAAGAACCATCATGGCCAACGAAAAGTCGCAAACCGGCCATCCAGGCGGAGCAACGCGCAGCGCACCGGCTCGGTAGTTGAGTCTGCCGACGATGCGGGCAATTCACCCTGACTATCGGGTGGCAATTCGCCGGAACGCTGTGCTTGGGCCGCTCGTGGCGCAGTTCTGGCGATTAATTCGCTTTGCCGCCGGTTACCATTTCAGCCCGAATTGATCGCCACCGGCCGAGCGTCCTGTGCCGCCCTTGAGCGGCCCCTGGGGCTTCTTGACCGGCTTATTCGACGCTTCGATCTGCGCCATCATCTCTTCTTCTTCCTTCTTGGCCGAGTCGACCGGCGTGGGCCTGGCCGAGAGCGCTTTGAGTGACAGGCCAATACGCTGCTTGACCGGATCGACCGAAAGTACTTGCACTTCCACTTCCTGGCCTTCTTGCACGACATCCGAAGCGCGATGAACCCGCTGGTGTGCAAGTTCCGAAATGTGGATCAGTCCTTCGACGCCCGGTTCCAGGCGGACGAACGCGCCGAAGTCGGCGAGTCGCGAAACCGTGCCGCTCACGGTCGACGAGATCGCGTAATTTTCGGCGGCCTTCTTCCAGGGATTGTCCGTCTTGTCGAGATAATCGAGCCCGATTTTTCCGGAATCGCGATCGTATTTTTCGATCCGCACGCGAACTTTCTGACCTTCTTTGAGCACCTGCGAAGGATGATCGATCCGTTCCCAGCTTAGTTTGCTGATGTGCAAAAGTCCGTCGACGCCGCCCAGATCGACGAATGCGCCGAAACTTTGGATGCTGCGCACAATGCCTTCGTATTCTTGATCGATGGCCAACGACGCGATCATCTTTTCGCGTGCTTCGGCTTTTTCACGTTCGAGCACAGCGCGGCGGCTGACCACGAGATTCTTGCGTTCCGGATTGGCCTCGGTCACGAGGACCGGAAAGCTTTGGCCGACGAACTCTTCCAAGTCTTCGACTCGAAACAGGGCGATCTGCGAGACCGGCATGAAGGCGCGAATCGAATTGACCTGGCATTCCAGGCCGCCCTTGTTGTGACCGGTTACGACGGCTTGAACAATCACACCATCTTCGAGTTCCGACCAATCGGCAACTTCCACGGCGGCATTGGGCAGCGTCAGTTCGTACAGGCCTTCCTCGGCGTTGTAACGACTCACGACCAATTCCAGTTCATCGCCCGGTTTTGGTTCTTCGACAAATTGTCGCACCGGCACGGCGCCCTGGCGATTGCCGCCGAGTTCGATAAACACATCTTCGCGATGGACCGAGGCCACTTTGCCGGTAACGCGGGTTTCGGGCTCGAGTTCCTCGCCGCCGAGCGTCGGTGCTCCGTCGTCGAGCAAGGCTTCGATCGACATTCCGCTGAGCGCGTCTTCCACTTCCTTTTCCAATTCCGGCGAAAGCTGTTTGCTGGCGTTGGGAGGCGGGAACTTCTCGCGCGGCGATTCGTCGAACTGCCGCTTGGCTGCCTCGAGCGCCGCCTTGACCTCGGGGCTTGGCTCAGCAATCGACGGAATCGGCTTCGCGTCGGCGGCAGCCGAACTATCGCCCAGCGATCCAATCTGAACGCGAAAGCCGCCCTCACCACGGGCTTCGTTCTCAGCGGAAGATTCCGACTCTGGACCGGACTCTGCATCGGCGGACGAATTCTCGCTGGTAATCGTCTCCGTCGGTTCCGCCGGTGGGGAAGATTCTGCCGCCGCTTCGGTAGTCGTGTCGGCCACAGGATCCGGCGCCGTTTCGTCGGCCGCGTGTTCCACCAATGGCGCCGCGTCTGCACGAATCTCTTCGGGAGCAATTTCGGGTGTCGACGTCGAATCGGAGGCGGAGACGTCCGCTTGCGGCGCGCTCTCGGGCGAGACGAGTTCTTCGGAATTTGGGGCGCCTTCGTCGCGGGGATCGGTATTCATTACAGGCTACTCGGCAGGAACGATTTGCAACTATAGAAAGCCCGTTATTCTACCAACGTTTCCCCGGGTATTGCAACGTAGACCCGTGTGCCAATTGCCTGTCCACGACCGACGGCCGCTAATTTTCTACACTGGCAGCATTACGCTCGGCTGTGGCCCACAGGATCAGACACCCCAGCCCAATACCGACCGTGTAGCAGGCGAGGTCGCTCCAGAGGAAGTCGAATCCGAGCACCAGGGCTCCTGGGGTCGTAGAACGAATGGCGTCGATCCAGGGGGCGTGGTAAAGCTGGCTTAGCTCGATAAACAGCGCAAAAAACCAAGCCGCGAGTGCGATCACAAGTTGCGACGCTTTGGGAGCGGCTAGCGCGAACAGCAGCGTGACAAGCGTGGCCCAAAGTGTGTCGCCTCCGAATTCTGCGAAAAAATCCGGGTAGAAGCCAGGATACCGGCGCGTACTCATTCCCAGCGGAATGAGCGCCAGCAATACAAGTGTCCGCACGAAAAAGGTCTTCGAAGCTTGCATGGCAGGCGAGAACCCAACAGGAAGTATCGCCAACAGCCAATCGTGGGCGCGGCGCTAGGGGTACTTGGCTGAAACTTCGGTTCGATCGAGCGTCTGAAATTCGTACGGGAATTCGTTCTTGTCATCCGAGGAATGCGGTTCACGCTCGACTGCGATCCAGGCTTGTTCGTCGAATTCAGGGAAGAATACATCGCCATCGATTTCGGCGTCGACACGCGTCAAGTACATGCGATCGGCCAGTGATATCGCTTGTCGGTAGATCTCGCCGCCGCCGACAATAAAGACCTCGTCCTGCTGCTGGGCTGCAGCCAAGGCGAGCGCTCCTGCGAGGCTTTCCGCAACCCGAACACCGTGGGGAGCGTCGTAATCGGCCTGCCGCGTAATGACGACGGTCGTGCGCCCGGGCAGGGCGCGGCCGATCGAATCGAACGTTTTGCGTCCCATCACGATCCAATGACCCCAGGTGCGCTGCTTGAATCGCTTCAGATCGCTCGAAAGTCGCCATGGCAGATCACCGCCGCGTCCGATGACGCCGTTCGCGCTCAAGGCCGCCAGGATCGAGACTTTCATACAGCAACAGGCGCGGGAATATGGGGATGGAACGTGTAGCCCTTGAGTTCGAAGTCGGTGAATTTGAAGTCGAACAGCGAACGGATGTCGGGATTCAATTGCATTGTTGGTAGCGGCTTCGGATCGCGCGAAAGCTGCAAGTGCGCCTGTTCGATGTGGTTCTCGTAGAGATGAACATCGCCAAACGAGTGGACAAACTCGCCGGGTTTCAGGTTCGACACTTGGGCAATCATCATCGTAAGCAACGCATAGGAAGCGATATTGAATGGAACACCAAGGAAAATGTCGGCGCTGCGCTGATACAGATGGCAGGAAAGCTTGCCGTTGGCCACGTAGAACTGGAACAGCAGATGGCACGGTGGCAACGCCATCTTCGGCAAGTCGCTCACATTCCACGCGCTCACGATCATGCGTCGCGAGTCGGGATTGTTCTTGATCTCGTCGAGAACGAAAGAAATCTGATCGAAGGGGCGGTCAACACCCAGTTCATCGGGCCGCGGCCAATTGCGCCATTGGTAGCCGTAAATGGGGCCCAGTTCGCCATCGGCGTCGGCCCACTCGTCCCAGATTCGTACGCCGCTCTTGTGCAGGTAATCGAGATTCGTATCGCCGCGAAGAAACCAGAGCAGTTCGTGGATGATCGACTTCAAATGCAGCTTCTTGGTCGTCACGACCGGAAAGCCCTTCGATAAATCGAATCGCATTTGATGCCCGAACAAGCTGCGGGTGCCCGTGCCGGTTCGATCTGTTTTTTGATTGCCCTGCTCCAGGGCCTTGCGCATTAGGTCGAGGTATTGCTTCATCGCTCGTTGTTGTCGAAATATCGAAGGACCATGCTGGCGTATAGCATGGAAAATTCCCAGTGCCGCTGCCTGGAGCACTGCCCGAAAAGGGGCGCCGTGCCGGGCGGCCTTCCGATCTTATTTCACCGAGAATTGTGCGTCTGTCAAGCCGCCAACAGCCACGATGGTTGAGGATCGACCTTGGAAGGGGAAGTCCGACCGAGTTACCGTCGGCTCGTTGGCCGAGCCATTAGCTCCTCGACCAGTTTGGCGAGCAGGGCGGGATTGTCTTTTTCCCGCAAATGTTCGATCCGCTGAGGTTTCAGATCGAGCTTCTCCAAGGCTGCTGTGATCCGGCCCCAAATACGCTCGCGTGCTTTTCCTTCGGCCAAATAGAGTTCGGTGACCAATTCGCTCAGTTTTTGCAGCGAAATGGCCTCCCGATTGTTGTAGTAGTTCTTGATGATCCGCTGCTGGTGGGCCGTATGTCCAGTTTGGCTCATAGTTTTCGCTTCCTCTGCTGCTGATCCATTTTTTTTATCGCGAATCCGGACGACCTTAATTTTCGTCGATTTCGGCCCGGTCGGCCAGAGATTTCCGAGCCAACGGGCCAGATTCTAACGAAAAGACCCGACCGACGTTTCGAACCGGTGGCCAACAGCGTATGATTCCCGGTTTTCCTGCCGCAAACAGCCCCTTTCTCATTTCTATCGGTTCGCATGGCCGACTCGCTGAAAGACCAAATGGTCGCCGGCTTTAAGGTGACGAGCATCGCGACGCTTGCCAGTCGAGTTCTCGGCATGCTCCGCGACATGGCCACCGGCGCCTTGTTTGGCCTCACGGCCGGTGGCGTTCTCGATGCGTTGGTCGTGGCGTTTCGCATTCCCAACCTGTTTCGGCGGCTTTTTGGCGAAGGCGCGCTTTCGGCCTGCTATCTTCCCGTTCTTTCGCGCGAACTGGAGCGCGACCGCGATGCGGCATGGCAACTCGCAACAGCAACCTTTGCGGCGCTTTCGATCGTGTTGTTGGCGGCCGTGCTGCTGGGCGAAGCGATGATTGCCTTGCTCTATCGCTCGTATGGCGACGTCGCGGGGTTGCGACTGTTGCTCGGCCTGTCGGCAACGCTGTTGCCCTATACGATCGTCATCTGCATCGCTGGCCAACTCGCGTCGACACTCTATGCCTTCATGCACTTCACGATTCCCGCGCTGGCTCCAGTCGTCCTGAATGTTGTCTGGATCGTGGCCGTGTTGTGGATTGCTCCAGCGATAAGCGACGACAAACCGACCCAGGCCTACGTGTTGGCCATCTGTATTCTGGCTGCGGGAGTGCTGCAGATGTCGATGCACCTGCCGCCTCTTTGGCGACGCGGATATCGGTTTCAACTCAATTGGCGTCAGAGTCGCAAGTCGTTAACGACGATCGCCGCCGGGCTTGTACCCACGCTTTTCGGCTTGGCGGTAACCCAACTCAACACGCTTGTCGATTCGATGCTGGCCTGGGGGCTAGCGCGCACGCCCCATTCAGGTGCGATCATCACCTGGCTACCCGGAACCATTGCCTATCCGGTGGAACAAGGCGCGGCCGCGGCTGTTTACTATGGCGAAAGGATGTATCAATTCCCGCTGGGCGTGCTTGGTGCGACCGTCGCCACGGTCGTCTTTCCGCTGCTCGCACAGCATGCCGCGCGCGGCGACCAACAACGGCTAGCCGACGATTTGACCCTCGGCCTGCGGTTGGTCGCTTTCTTGGCGATTCCCGCCAGCGCTGGGCTCATTTTGTTGGCGCAGCCAATTGCGTTGTTGCTCTTTCAACGTGGGGAATTCACGGTCAACGACGCCCAGCGTAGCGGCACGATGATCGCCTGGTATGCTTCGGGAGTGTGGGCGTATTGCGCCTTGCCGCTACTCGTAAGGGGCTTCTATTGCATCGACGATCATCGATCGCCCGTCCGCTTGGGGCTGGCGGCCGTAGGTGTCAATTTGCTGATGAATTTAACGCTGATCTGGTCGTTGGGCGAAATTGCGCTCGCCCTCTCGACGGCTGTCGCCGCGGCGGTACAGGTTGCCGGATTGATTCTTTTATTTGCCCGCCGGGCCGGTACGTTGGGGGCGACGGCTTTGTGGCGTACGCATCGCCAAACTTTTGCCGCTACGCTACTGATGTCGCTCGCTTGCTACGCGCTGATGCAGCAATTTCCCAGTGGCGAGACAAGTTCGAGCCGGTTGCTCGCCGTCGTCATCCCGTCGCTCGCCAGCATCGGTGTCTATTTGGTCGTCGCCAAAATACTCGGCAGCGACGAACTGCGTCTGCTCTTGCGGCGTAAACGCGCCTAACTGCCGCGCTGCGGTTTTGTTAGCCGCCCGGTCTGTATGCCGGTACTGCGGGAGAGGCCGGAACGTGAATCGTCGCGAGACCGATTTCCGGATGGCAAGGTCGCTTCACCCGGAACGGCGTGTTCACGCCCAGCCGGCGCTTCGCCAATGGCGATGATCATCACAAAATTGTCCGGCAGTCCGTGAGGCGTCCACATGGTATAAACATCGTGCCATGCAAACGACGGTTCGTCAGACAAAAAGCGACCATATGACATAAATTGTGTAGAGTTTTGTGCCGGCAGCGCTACCTTTATGGTGTTTATACCTCTAGCGAATAATGTTAATTCACTAGAAGGCGCATTTTCGCCACGCTGGCCAGGAACCATCCGGTCAATGCGTAGAACTGAATTGAAAGGATCGACAGCACATGCCGTGGTTCTGCGATGGCCTGTTGTTGTCCGTCGAAGAGCGGCACTTCGACTTGTCCTGCAGCGAACGCCTCGCGCCAAAGCCAGGCTGGCGAGAACGTGATCAGCACGAAAAACATCACGGCCAGCGCGGTGTGCCATCCAGGGGTTGGCAGGAATCGCCACCAGACGAGTATCGGCAGCAATGCAAACAGAAAGTAGTGATTCCAAGTGACGGGTGAGACAAGCAGCATCCCCAAAATCGTTGTTGCCCAGGCGTGATCCGCATTTGGGCCATTCTTGACGTTCCACGCAACGCGTACACAGCCGGCAACGACGGCCAGGCTTAATAACGCGATAGCGGCCTTGGCGAGTAGCGGCGCTTCGATGATTGCGGCGACTTGCGGATTTGGGCTGTCGAACAATTTGCTCACGAATCCAGTGATCGACGCGTTCATCCAGTAGTCACGGAACATGGCGACGCGAGGCACGACCTCGCCGTAATAGCTGCGAAACGCGTCGACGCCGAGGATTGCCGCGCTGATGCCGCTCAGCATGACGAATGCCGTGGCGCCTGCAGCGAGCGCGCGGTATTGGCGGCGCACAAGAAAGTAGAGCATCAGAAAAGCCGGGAACAGTTTGATCGCCGCCGCCGCGCCGAGCAGAGCGCCGGCGATCGCCCAATGATCGCGCCGTTGCGCGACCCAGCAGCCGACGATCAATAAAAAAAGCACCGCGTTGAGTGGCCCGTGGTCGACGAGTTCCGTCATCACGTTGCTCCAGAGGAGCAGAGCGAAAATAGCGACCATGGCGCCACCGGAATAATTCAACTCCGGCTCGCGCACAACGAGCCAAACCGCGACAAGCAGCGCCAGCAGCGAGATTCCTTGCCAGATCAGGAACGCCGGGACAAACTCGAGCTGGCCCAAGGGGAGAGTCAGCAAAACCGACGCTGGCGGGTGAGCATTCACTTGAAAATAGTAAGGGCCCCGCACGCCGAGATAGGCGGGCAGTGTCAGGACCAGGTCGGCGTAAATCGGGCTCGCCTCGAAGTAGTTGCGAGCCGAACTCCAATCTTGCACAAAGTCGCGCCCCTGCGGATTGAGTTCGACTCGCCTCGGCAGATTAGGCCCGGGGCGGCTGCCTAGCCGGCCAGCAATTCGCAGGCAGCCCGCCAGGCACGCGAGGAGCGACACGATGAGCAGCAATTTCTTCACACGCGTGTCTCACTCGGCTGGTTGGGCAACGGCTAAGCGCTCGGCGATTGCCGGGTGGCTATGAAACAGCAGCACATCGAGCGGGTGGGGATACGGGTCATCCTTGTTCAACCGGGCCAGCTTCCAAAAGGCCGATCGATAGGCCGCCGCGTTGCTTGTTACCTCGAGCGCGTAGCGGTCGCATTGACGCTCGAAACGCCTGCTGATGGCGTTCCACAACGGTTCAAAGACCTGGCTAAAGAGCGTCAAAAGCAGCATGAGCATGGGCAACATCCAGACCGGAAAATTGTCGTATGTGAATGTGTGGCCACCGCGCGCCGCGAGGATCGCCATCGCCCGATCGCACAGCCACAGGCCAACAACTCCATACAGGCCGCCCAGAAAAATCATCTTGTGAATGTGCCGGAAAACGTGATGTCCGATCTCATGGCCGAACACGACCAGAATCTCTTCCTCGCTAAATTCTTCCAGGATGCGCGTTCCCAGCAACACCCGTCGCGTTCGTCCCATGCCGGCGAGCATCGCGTTCGCTTCGTTGCTCTCGGCCGACATGTCTAAGCGGTAGATTCCTTCGATCGAAAGGCCGGCCGGTTCGGCGATGGCCCGCAGTCGTTCGCTTAGCGGCGAGTCCTCAAGCTTTTCCGAAGGATAAAACAGCGGCAGCAACAACACCGGACCCAGGCGGCCGCCAAGGATCGTAACGAGGAAAAACGCTGCTGCCGCCGCCAGCCACCAAGACGGTCCGACGAGCCAAATGAGCCAGAACAAACCCACGAACATTACCAACTCGAAGGTGGCCGCCAACGCATTGCGTTGCAGATAGCTCTTCAGCCAGCCAAGCCGTGATTGATTGCTCATTCCAAAGCGATGCTCGATAACGTAACCCGAATAAAACGAAAGTCCCATCGACACCAACACGTGCAGCATGAACGTAATCATGAAGAAGACGACGAGCCGCAACGTGGTGATTTGTTCGAGCCACGCGAAGCCGCGCAGCCAAGCGTCGAGCGGACGAGCCACGACGAAGGCGAGCACGGCGAAGAACGTGAGATCGAGTCCGCGATCGGCGAGCGAAGTCGTCAGGCTCTGTCGTCCATACGCCTTCGCTTCGGCCAATTGCTGGACCGTCATCGTTTCGGCGGAAAGCGACGCAACATCGTGCGCGGGCGGGCCGGTATCGGAGCGATCGGGCTGCGAATTCAAAGCGAATGCCTGCGGCGAAGCAAGGAGAATGTGGCCGGGCGTAGACGATCACATCGCCGACCCGTTCGAGAAGCATCTAGCTCTATTGTTGCTCGGACCACAGCGGGCTGCAACTCGCGACTGTTATGCTTGCGCTAGCTGCCGCCACAGAGCACGCACGGCTTCGCGACCAACGACCGGTGCGTTGCAGGCGAAATGCTCGCAGACAAAGACCTTGACCTCGCTGGCATCGGCTTCTCGCCCGGCAAACAACGCAGCCAGGGCAGGGGAGTGATAATCGCTGGTTTCGGGACCGCGGCAGGCAAGTGCCTTATTGGGAAAAAACTGGCGCGCCAGCGATTTGATCGCATCGTGGCAGGCGCCGTCGGAAGTGGGGCCGCAGGCGATGACAATTTCTTTCGAAGGATCGAGATACAAGTCGAGCGCCAGCAGCATTTGGCCCGCAGCCGTGGGATGCTGTCTCATCAACGGCGCCGCCAATTTCAAGGTTCGCTCGGCTGCGTCGATGTACTGCACACGCCCCGTCAAGCGTCCCAGCCGCAACATTGCGATTGTCGCCAGCGAGTTGCCGCTCGGAATGCTCCCATCCTGAAATTCTTTCGTCCTTAGGATCAGCCGTTCGTGATCGTTGCTGGTATAGAAAAAGCCGCCGTGATCTCCGTCGCCAAAAAGCTCAAGCAATTGATCGGCGAGCTCGATCGCGCGGTCGATATAGATTTCATCGAAGGCGGCTTCGTACAACGATACAAACGCGTTGGCGAGCGCGGCGTAGTCGTCGAGATAAGCATTCAGCGATGCTCTGCCGTCGCGCCAAGTGTGCAGCAGCCGTCCGGCATCATCGCGCATGGCGCTCCACACAAAGTTGGCCGCTCTCTCCGCCGCCGCGACATAACGCGGCTCATCCAACGCTGCGCCGGCCCGAGCCAGCGCGTCGATCATCAAGCCGTTCCAACTCACGAGCACCTTGTCATCTTTGCCCGGTGCGACGCGCCCCTGGCGATGCTCGAAGAGCTTCGCGCGCGATTCGGCCAGTTCTTTCGCCAGCGATGCGGCATCGCAGCCGAGCACCTGCGCCGCCTGCTCGACCGTTTTCGGCATATTGAGGATCGATTTGCCTTCGAAGTTGCCGCCGGGTTCAACGTCGTATAGGTAGCCGAACGTCTTGGCGGGGCCAACACCCAGCACGGCTTCCAGTTCTTCCGGCGTCCAAACGTAGAACTTGCCCTCGACGCCTTCGCTATCCGCATCTTCGCTGCTAGAGAAGCCACCTTCGACGCCCGTCATATCGCGCAGCACATAGTCGAGGGTTTCGCGCACCGTATGGGCGTAGTGCGGATCGGATGTAGCTTGGTACGCCTCGGTATAGGCGACCACGAGCAACGCGTTGT
>JAGQOS010000117.1 GCA_020427265.1 Planctomycetales bacterium | reverse complement strand
CGGAGACGATGTCCGCGAGCGATTCCTGCGGAAAGAGCGCCCGCCCCGTCACCGACTCGAAGAGCAAGACCCCGAGCGCGTAGAGGTCCGCGCGAAAATCCGTCTCTTCGCCGAGCGCCTGCTCCGGCGCCATGTAGCCCGGCGTGCCCAAAATCTGTCCGGTTTCCGTCAAGCCGTCTTCGTCGGCGATTCTCTTTGCCAAGCCGAAATCGGTGATGCGTAGACTCTTGCTCTCGTCTAGAAGCACGTTGGCGGGCTTCAAATCGCGATGAATGACCCCTTGCTGATGCGCATAGGCGATCGCATCCGCAATTTTCAACGCCATGCAGGCAGCTTCGCGCGGCGGCAGTGGGCCGGCCGAAAGGCGATCGGCCAAGCTTTCACCTTCGATATATTGCATCGAGAAGTAGTGTTGCCCATTCAATTCGCCCACTTCGAAGATCGGCACGATCCCGGGATGTTCGAGACTCGCTGCGGTCGAGGCTTCCGTGCGGAAGCGTTGGACCTGTTCCGGCGAGGCGAGCTGCCCGGCCACGATCATCTTTAAGGCGACCACACGGTCCAGGTCGATTTGGCGAGCCCGAAAAACCACGCCCATTCCGCCACGGCCGACTTCCTGCAGCAACTCATAATTGCCAAATCGACGCGGCAATTCTGTCGAATGTTCCGACAATTGTTGAATGAATTGGCCCGCTGCGTGCGAATTCGCGGCATCTTGTCGATGCGGGCTCTCGCGATCGATCGAAGAGCCGAGGTCGATTGTTTCGTCGCTTCGTTCCGATGCGGAATCTTCGGGCTTTTGCGCCGCTTCCATGTCGCGACATTGCAAACGGAGGAGATGCTCGAGCAGCTTCCGCTGCTCTGAGTTAGAAATGCCGTTGAGAACCCCTACAATATCCGAGTTCTCGCCAGATCGCAGTAAGTCAGCGAATTGCTCCTCACGGTCATCAAGTGGTCGTTCAGACGCCGCCAAGTGCATCGCTCCCATGAATCAGGTTGATCGGTCGTCGTTATTCGGGCGGAGCGATTTTATTAATGCGACACGGCCGCCTTGGCCTGCACAATGAGTTCCGTCGTCGCCTCGTCGAGCCAACCCGCTTCCAGCAGCCATTGAAAGCCGTGTGTCAGTACTTGGCTCGGAGATTGGGAAATCCGCTCTTGCAACCGCACGAACGCGGCGGCGATCGAGGCGAGATAGATCGCCAATCCGACCTCGCTCGGGATCTCACCTGCCTGTTTTTGAATCTGCAGGTTGCCGAATTGTTTCATCCGTACGAGCAACTCACGCGGTGGACGCGGCAGAGCGAGCAGTTCGCCAAAGGAGCAATCCTCATCGAACTGCGAGTCGAGCAACTCGCCGACCGAAGTCCTCAGGCAACGCTGCCATACCTGTGGGCAATCGAGATCGAGAAACTTGACCACCTGATCCGGCCTTGCCGTTTCGGTCATACGCAGGCCGGTCAGCGAAGGCATTGATTGAACGGTTGTGTCGCGGTCCGATTCCACACACTTGGCCATCGCCAGAACGCGACGCAGTTCGGCGATCTCTGCCGTGATTTCCTCCCTCGACTCGGTGTAGCGGCCGATGACCGACTCCAGGCAACGTTCAAAGTGACGTTTGGCTGTGACCAGAATGTTTTGCACCTGGGCGTTTGAGTCGAGTTGGAGACGCTTGGCGAGGATTGTGTAGTCCGTCGGCTCAGCGTCGGTCAACAGTGGCGCGACCAGGCGATGCTCAAACACCTGCCAGCGCGTAGCGTTTCCACTTGCCTCGCATTCGGATTTCATCCTATCGAGCGCTTCGCGCAGCGTGGCGCGTGCCCATTCGATTTCGAACGTGTCGGCGCCGATAGAATCGTGCTGGTCGTATACCTCTTCGACGACCACTTCGCGTCGCGTGCGGCTCAGTTCGTGTCGCACGTAGTTGTCGAGCCAGCGAAGCAACCAAGCGCGAAACCGGCCGGCCGCGCGGTCGGCCCGATGAATCAACTCGCCTTCGAGGATGTTTTTGAGCAGGAAGCCCTGCAAAATTTCATCCGCCAAGTCGGCCGGCAATCGTTTGCGGCGGATTAGATGCGCGCGCAACGCCGGCATGTATCGCGCCAGCAACTCCTGTAAGGCTTCACGGCGCAACGTAGAGGCGTCGCCCGCCGCGTTGTTGACCAGCGTCCAGCGAGTTGTTTCAAAATCCACGAACGAAGTCTCGGCGTGCTTGGGGAAACCGATCTGAGTGATGCATCAGCTTAGGGATGCTTCCTCGCCAGTTTACCCGAATTCGGCTCGTCGAGCAGCCGGTCGCGCCAAAAACGCAAAGGGCCCGAATCTGGGTGGAAGAGCTGAGCATTCTTCCATCCCAGATCGGGCCTAAACTGCGAATCGCGCAGCGATCATTCGAGTTCGTCGCCCGAGGCGTAAACTCCTTCGATGTCGTTGACAAGCAGCGCATCGAGCGACTCGGCTTGCTCGGCATCTTCCTGCCAGCCGCCAAAGAGAGAGTCGACGTCGTGATTCCAAGTGGGCTCGTGTTCGCTTGCAATGTCTGTGAGCGAGACGCCGCTACGGTGCAACGAGCCAACGATCGTTGCGACCTGCTCGTAACCCCCCTGGGCCGTTTCGCCTTCTGCGCCGCGAGACACGATCGAGTCGGCGGAAAGGATGCCGGCCAAAGCGAGATCGTGATGTGTCGCCGAGTCGCCGGAACTTGGCGATGCCGGCCGCACGCTCGCGACGCGGCCTGTCGCCGGTGGCGGATCGGCGATGCCCTGCGGATTCGTGTTGGTGCCATCGAGCGTGAACACCGAATCAGCGACGACGCTGCCCCCGGTGCGAGTTGCACCGCCGTCGTACTGATACACACTATCGCTCAGGTTGTCGACAATCCAGACCGCATCGCTAGCGCCGGTCGGGTCGATCGTGATGCCGGTTGGTTTCGAATTGGCCGGATCGATGTTCCAGCGCGCCACGTAATTGCCGGCGATGTCGTATTTGTAAACCTTGTCCTTCGTGCGGATATCGTTCACGATCCAAATGTGCACGCCATCGGTTGTGATGCCGCGGCCCTGCTTGTTGTTCGTATGCAGGGCGAAGCTGTCAGTCGCCTCCATTTCGCCCGAACGCAAGGCGGCAGCGCCTTCGTAGTGGAAGACCATGTCGAGCTTGCGGTCGAGGATCCAGATGTCCGTGTCATCGGTCGCAATGCCATCCACGCGGCTGGGGCCGACCGCGAGCCAGCGGCCGAGATAGGCGCCGGCATCGTCGTAGACAAAGACTCGCTTATTGCCGTTCATCACCCACACGGTGGAGCCATCGCTGCTGGCCGCCGCGCCCTGCGATCCCTTGTTGCCACGGTGCAAGGCGTAGTTGTCCGTCAACGTTCCGTCGGCCGCGTATTCGAACTGTTGTTCCAGGTCGGTATCGACCACGAAGAACTTCGTCGGCGGCAGCGTGACTTCGATCGACACGGTCGTTACTCGGCTGTCAAGTACGCCATCGGTCGCGATGTAGGTGAATGTATCGACGCCATTAAAGCCGGCGTTAGGCGTGTAATCGAACGAGCCGTCGGCATTGAGAGTTACTGTTCCGCCGGTCGGATTGTTGACGATCGCCACGGTCAGAGCGTCGCCATCGGCGTCGGAATCATTCGCCAGCACACCAGCGGCCGCATCGATCGAAATTGGCGTATCGCGATCAGCGAAGTAGTAGTCGTCGAGCGTATCCGGTGCGTCGTTCACCGGAGCGACCGTAATCGTGACCGTGGCGTTGTCGCTATAGAACCGGCCGTCGTAAACGCGATAGACAAAGCTGTCCGTGCCGGAGAAATCGGCATTGGGTGTGTAACTGACTGAGCCAGTGGACCCGAGAATGAGCGTGCCATTGGCCGGGCCCGAAACGAGGCGGGCCGTTAGCGGGCTGGCGCCGGGCGTGTTGTCCGTATCGACATCGTTCAGCAGCACGCCATCCACCGCGTTGACGAGCAGATTCGTATCTTCGACCGCATCGAATGCATCGTCCGTAGCGATCGGCGGCAGGTCGTTTTGGTATGATCCGAAGGCGATCTTTTGTGTTGCGATGCCTTCATTACCGAATTCGTCAATCGGCACGATCGTAATCCCGGTGTGGGAGACAGCGCCTGTGGGGCTCAGCGTGAAGTTCACACTGGTAACGTCACCTGGTACGGTAAACGTTGCGGACGCATGGTGCGATCCGGCGAACGTCCAATAACGCGTGATGCTGTAGGCAGCGATCGGCGTGGCGTTGTCGGTTGGCGCCTCCCAACTGGCGCTGGCGCTGTATCCATTTCGCAGGGCCTGGGCGCCGCGTACGGAACCAGAGAAGTAGACGCGGATCGGTACGGTGATTTCCGTTGTTCCAACGTAGTTGGTCGCGCGAAACGTCGCATCGCTTGTCGAGAAGCCGGAAGTCACCTGGGCCGCGGTCGGCGTCCATTGGGCGATGTTCGTTGACGGGTCGAATGTCAGTCCGTCCGGGCCGCTGAGCAACTCGAACGTGCTCGGCGCGGTCTGATCGTCGGTCAACGCGACTTCCGCCGGTTGTTCGGCGATGACTTTGCCCGGCAGGCTCGTGCCGCCAGTGCTGCCGTTGACCGTCCACCGGATGATCGGCAACGAAGGATTGTAGATAAAGGACGTCTGATTGTCGGGCACACCGGGATTCCCGGACGCGTCGAACGGTGTGATCGTCAGCAGATACGATTTGTACCGCGTGAGACCGGTCAGTAGGACGCTTGTTTCCGTCGCAGGCACGTCGTAGTCGACCGTGTGCGTCGTGTACGTGCGACCGACGCCCCATTCGGCAAACCCGTGGACGTGGTAGCTCGCCACCAGATCGGAACCTTCGCCGGTCGGCGCGGTCCAATTGGCTGTCGGCTCGAGAAGATCGAGGTCGGTCACGTTCACGCCGGTTACCGGGCCGGTGAAGAGCACAAAGATGTTGAATGTCAGATCCGTTACACCGCCGGCGCTCGTGCCGCGGACCGTGACCGACTGCGAACCGCCTTGCTCTCCAGCGGGAGTCCAGGCTATGTCGCCGGTAATGCTGTCGAGCGTCAAGCCGGCCGGCCCGCTGATCAACTCGTAGGTGGGAGGCGTTTGACTGTGGTCGACGACCTGCGCCGTAAACAAGGTTCCGGCCAGGGTTGTTCCGCCACCCGGTCCGTACTGCACCGAGAGCTGCGGCGCGTCGGACGTTACGTCGATCGACACGGTCAGGTCGGCGCTCCCTTCCGAGTTTTCCGCGCGGAAGACAATGTCATGCAGGCCGACGTCGGCGACCTCGGGCGTCCAACTCACCGCGCCGGTCGTCGCGTTGATGGTCATCGCTGCCGGGCCGGAAACGATCGAGTAGGTGGCCGCGGGGTTGCCAGTGCTGTGAAGTTGGATCGTAATCGGTGTCAGCGCGGGGCTTTGAATGGTTCCGGTTGTTTGCGTGCCGTAGCTGAACGAAATGGTTGGTGCGGCGAGCGTTCCTGCAATCACTCGCGGCGACCATCCCGAGACGTTGCCAGCGGCGTCGACGGCGCGGACCGCGTAGTCTTCCGAGGTCAGCGGGGACAGGCCCTCGCGCGTCCAAGTGGTCGCCGTCGTGGAGTCGATGACCGTATAGACCCAATGTTTACCGAAGCGCGGGCCGACATACGCCGGCAACGCGATTTCGTAATGGTCGACACCGACGGCGTCGGTCGAGGCGTCCCAACTGAATGTGACCGACGTTTGCGTGGCGCTGTCGAACGTGAAGTTCGCCGGCGTCGTCGGCGCGATCGTATCGGCGACGACAGTGATATCAAACGCCTGCTCAACGCTGCCGGCGCGATTCGACGCTTGCACGACGACCGAGTGCACACCCACCTGGCCGTCAACCGGCTGCCACGAAATCAGGCCCGACGTTGCATCGATTGACATGCCGGTTGGAGCTGTGATTAACGAATAGGTTGGAACAGGATTGCCGTTCGCATTCACATCGTAGGTGTAATACGTATCGAGTGAACCACTCGTCTGCGGCGAACTGGTGAACGTCGGCGCGATGTCGGCGATTGTCAGGTCTTGAGTGAGGTAGACGGTGTCAGTCGCTGTTCCGGCAGCGTCGAAACCGCCGGCCACGACGATCTTGCCACCAGGACCGTAGACGGCGGAAAGCGAATAGCTGGCCGTCGGCAGTGCCGTTTCCGACGACCAAGAGTTCGTCGAGGGGTCGTAAACCTGAACGGCATCGGTCGCGCCGCTATCGGTCATGCCGCCGATCACGTAGATCAGGCCGTCGTGATCCATCGCCACGGCGCTGTCGCGAGTTCCGATCGGCATCGGCGCGACGGTCGACCAGGTGTCGGTCGCGACGTCGTAACGGTAGCTGTTGCGTTGAATCCCTGTGTCGTCGATCGTCGTCGAACCGCCGAAAACGAAGATATGGCCGGCGCCATCGCCGTGGGCTGAGAGCCCATGCAGCGCTTGCGGCAACGCGGCGACGTCGGTCCAACTGTCGCTCGCCGCGCTATAGCGTTCGACGCTGTCCCAAATTTCGTTGTCGGCTTGCACGCCGATACCGCCCAGAGCATAGGCTTGACCCGATTCGATCGCGTAACCATGGTCGAAGCGAATCGTGTTCATCTTCGCCAAATCTTGGCTGTCGCCGAGTCGGTAGTCGTAGTTGAGAACTTCGTCGCTGCCTTCGTTGTTTCCCGTGCCGCCAAACAGATAGATCGTGCTGCCGTTACTGACTGCGCCGAGGTCGTTGCGTTGCGTATCGATACCGATGCCGAGCGTCCATGCGGTCGCACCGTTGGCGAGCACCGGCACATCGGTTGCAGCCGTGGCATTTCCGCCCACCAGACGTACGGCGCTATCGCTCGTAACGACGGCGACTGCATCGGTCCGCGGTTCAGGCAGATCGGGGCCGGACGACCAGGAGATCGTCAGCATTTCGCGACTTTCGAGTGTTTCGACCATAGCCGGCCATTGCATTGCCTCGCGGCGTTGTGCAGGCGATTTACGGCGTTTGGGGAGCTTGAAAGAGTGAAGCATTTCGACCTGTCCGGAATAGAGTTTGAGACTCCCCCGATTGTGCGGGGGCAATGCGGCTGCCTGGATTAGGAGCAAAATGCATGCCAGCACGGTCGACTGTGCCAATTACGAGGAAGACGCGGATACCTAGCGTTTTGCCCATGGATCGCACAGAACGCCTGGCGCGCGATTGCTCGCCGCTGTGCATGGCGTGATCACGCCATCGGGGGGCCGAGACGGCGATGCACGGCGCTACTCGTCCGACATCTCATGGGGGTGCAGGCCGTATTGCCGCAACTTCGACCGCAGCGTACGTCGGTTGATTCCTAGGATGCGCGCGGCCTGAGAGAGGTTCCCGCCGGTATGCCCCATCACACGATTCAAGAGATGGCTTTCCGTGAGTTTCTGCCACTCGAAATACAGATCGTCGGCATCTTGTTGTAGGTGGCGTTTGAGAAAGTCTTGCCACGAAGCTGTATCGGAAAGATCCGCGCGCGCCGCATCGCTGGGATCGCGCACAAAGTCGGGAAGAAATTCCGGCAACAAAACAGGACCGGTCGTGTGCAGGATTGCCTGTTTCAAAACGCTCTGCAATTCACGGATGTTACCCGGCCATTGATATTGTTCCAGCAGGGCTCTGGCCGTTGGCGCGACATCGCGCACTTCCTTCTTCAGATCTCGACTGTATCGCAGCAAGTAATGCTCGATCAGCCGAGGTATATCTTCGCCGCGCTCGCGCAACGGCGGCAAATGGATCGCAAAGACACTTAAGCGATAAAACAGGTCTTGGCGAAAGTCGCCACCGGCGACGCGTTCCGCCAGGTTGGCGTTGGTTGCCGCGATCAGTCGCACGTCGGTGGTCACGGTTTCGTCGCCGCCAAGCCGTTGAAACTTTTGTTCCGCCAGCACTCGCAAGACCTTGGTTTGTGTCAGCGGGCTCATGTCGCCGATTTCGTCGAGGAATAACGTGCCGCCGTGGCACTGTTCGAATTTGCCGATACGCTGCCGCTCCGCGCCGGTGAACGCGCCTTTTTCATGTCCAAAAATTTCGCTTTCGAGCAGTGTCTCGGGAATCGCGGCGCAATTCACGGCCAGAAACGGTTTTTCATCGCGTTGGCTGTGATGATAGATAGCGCGGGCGACCAATTCCTTTCCGGTTCCACTTTCGCCGGTAATCAGGACGGTCACGTCTTGGCTGGCCACGCGCCCGATCGCCTTGTAAACGTCTTTCATGGCCGGGCATTGACCCACCATGACATCGGAACCGAAACCCGTTGGCGTGGCGTCATCTTCCAAAACGGCGGGAACACGCTGCATACGACTGATTTCGAGCGCCGTTTCCACGACATCGCGGAGTTCATCCAGTTCCAAAGGTTTGAAAAGGTAGTCGTACGCGCCAAGCTTCGTGGCTTCGATCGCCGTCGCCGTCGTGGCGTGTCCGGTAATGAAAACTACGGGGATCTTGCTGTGATCCTTGCGGATGATGCGAAACAGATCTAACCCAGACATGTCGGGCAGTCCCACGTCGATAATGATCGCATCGGGCGCGCTCTGCGAAACGGCAGCCAGCCCTTCCGCGGCCGTGCCGGCCGACAGAATGTCGATGTCGGCGTTGGAGAACACGCGTCGAAACGCATGTTGAATGCTCAGTTCGTCGTCGATGACCAGTAAGCTAGGCATTGCATTTCCAAATTTAGATTCGCTAGTTTTTTTAATCGAGAAGCGGCAATCGCAACGTGAAGCACGCACCGCCTTCAGGACGATTCTTGAACAGCAAGTCGCCACCATGATCCTGGGCGATGCGTCGCGAAATTACCAGCCCTAGTCCCACGCCGGTTTCACGCGTGGTAAAGAACGGCTGAAACATCTTGCTCATATTTTCTTTCGCAATTCCCGGCCCTGTATCGGCGACTTCGAGGCATACGTGATGGTCATGGCAGCGCTGAATGTGGATATCAAGCGTACCGCCACGGGGCATCATTTCGATCGCATTCAGGCTCAGGTTCAATAGCACTTGGCGAAGCTGTTCCGCATCGGCGTGAACCTGTAACGGTTCCACCGGAGTTTCGAACTGCACGCGCACATTCTGTTTGCCGATGCGTCCATCGAGCAATGCTAGCGTGCGATCGACTACACCGGAGAGTTCCAACGGTTTTCTCTGTGGCGGTGTCGGTCGCGCAAAGTCGAGGAAGGAATTCAGGGTCGATTCCATACGCCGAATCTCTTCCTCGATGACTTTTAAGTCTTCGCACAGCGTCGGAACGCGCGCCGTTTGCAGTTGATTTTGCACCAACAACTTGATCGAGGTGAGAGGATTGCGAACTTCGTGCGCCACGCCGGTAGCGAGTTGCGCGACGGTCGCCAGGCTTTCCGCGCGGATCGCCTCGCGCTCCCAACGACGCATGGGGCCGACGATCACATACCATAAAATCGGCGCGGAGATGGCTGTGAGAAGAAACGAGTCCGCGACCGCGCGCGCGCGCTCATCAACCGTTTCGGGCAAGATCCAAGGCAATAGCAGCATCACGCCAGCTTCGGCCGTAAAGACAACGATCAAAACCAAAATCAACATGCGCAGCGGCGACATGGGCATGCGCGCCGCGTTCGTGCCATTTTGCATCGAGACAACTTTCGATTCGTGCAGGGCCGAGCTGGAGGGGGCGACGACTAGAACGTATAGATCGTAGCTATAGTCTAATCAACCGTATCAATAGGCCGGGTCAGCATGCCGAGTTGTAGTGCAAACGGCGTGCCGTCGGGGTGTGGTAATCCTGGCGTGCCCGCCGTAAGCTGTGCTCGCCGGCCGTGGCAAGGCGAGAGCAGGTGGAAAATGGCCACACGGAATTGGTCACTTAGTACCCGCCGTTTGTGCTCGCTTTGCTCGACTGGATAGCAGGCAATCCCAACTGCTCGCGGCATGGATCGAGAATCGCGCTGGTTCGGCTGGCGCCGCAGCGCGAAACGCCTAGGGCGCGGACGGCCACGAGTGCGTCGAGATCGCGCACGCCCCCTGCCGCCTTCACCTGGACATGGTCGGCGGCGTGCCGACGCATGAGTTGCAAGTCTTCGATCGTGGCGCCGCCGCTTCCATAGCCGGTCGAAGTCTTAACCCAATCGGCGCGCAGCTCGCTGCAGACTTCGCAGAGGCGGATTTTCTGATCGTCGTTCAGGTAGCAGTTCTCGAAAATTACCTTCACCTTCTGGCCCGCCGTGTGAGCGACTTCGATCACGGCTTGAATATCTTGCCGCACATAATCCCAATTGCCGGTGAGTACTTGCGAAATGTTGACAACCATATCGAGTTCCTGGCAACCGTCGGCGAGCGCCTGCTCGGCTTCCGTTCGTTTGCTCGCCGTTGTATGGCCGCCGTGTGGAAAACCGATCGTTGTCGAGGCTTTCACGTTGCTGCCCGCCAGACGCTCGGCGCAACGCTTTAAGTAATACGGCATGATGCACACGCTTGCGACGTCGTAAGCCAAAGCCAGATCGATGCCGGCCTCCAGATCATCGACCGTCATGGTCGGGATCAGCAGCGAATGATCGATCATCTTGGCCAGATCTTCATACGTGTATTCCATCATGAACTCCCAAATTCAAAGACATGGTTTGACGAATGCAGCGACGCGATTCAAGAACATTGTACGAGAATTGTCCCGATCGAAGCGCCATTCTATTCATAGCCATGTTCCGCATTGGGAAACTGGCCGTCGCGCACGTCGCTAATAAAATGTTTCACGGACGCGTGAATCTCTGTTTTCAGGTCGGCGTAGGCTTTGACGAAACGCGGCACATAACCGCTGGTGATGCCTAATAAGTCGTTGATGACCAGGACCTGACCGTCGCACGCCGCGCCGGCGCCGATGCCGATCGTCGGGATGCGCACTTCGCTGGTAATTCGTTGCGCGGCCGCCGAAGGAATGCATTCGAGCACCATGGCGAAGGCGCCGGCGGATTGCGCAGCCATGGCATCGGCAAGCAGTTGTTCCTCGTCGCGATGAACCTTGTAACCGCCGAGCTGGTGAACATTCTGTGGCCGCAGGCCGCAATGCGCCATGACCGGAATGCCGGCCGAAGTGAGCGCGGCGATGGTGTCGGCCTGATCGACACCACCTTCGAGCTTCACCGCCTGGCAGCGGGTCTTTTTGAGGATGCGGCCGGCATTTTCGATGGCTTTGTGTTTGCCGAGGTGAAAGCTGGGAAAAGGCATGTCGACGACGACCAGGGCATGCTCGACCGCGCGACCGACCATTTCGGCGTGGTAGATCATCTCGTCGAGCGTAACGTGGAGCGTATTCTCACGCCCTTGCACGACCATCGACAGGCTATCGCCCACCAAAACGCCCTCAACGCCCGCCTCGTCAGCCCACCGGGCGAGCGCGTAATCGTAGGCGGTCACCATAGTGAGCTTGCCGCCCGAGGCCTTGAGGGCGGCAAAGCCAGGCGCAGTCAAGCGTCCGGCGGAAGGAGGCCCCGAGGAAGGAGGCCCCGAGGAAGGAGGCCCCGAGGAAGGAGGCGTAGTATACGGCGACGGCGCGTCAAGAGGCTCGCTCATGGCCATCAAACTACTCGGGCCGAGCGGCGCTCGTCAACGCGGCTCCGGACGACAAACGACGATCCACCCGTTGG
>JAGQOS010000116.1 GCA_020427265.1 Planctomycetales bacterium | reverse complement strand
CGTTGATCTGGAGGGCCCCGACGGCGCTAGCACGCAGGCCTTCGATCGCGTGCTGGTTTCGATCGGCCGAAGGCCCAACAGCGGCGGCATCGGATTAGAGAATACAAAGGTGGAAGTCGATGAGAAAGGTTTTGTGTCGGTCAATGCCAGGCAGGAAACGGCCGATCCGCACATCTTAGCCATTGGCGATGTCGCCGGTGAGCCGATGCTCGCTCACAAGGCGGCTCACGAAGGCAAGGTTGCCGCCGAAGTGCTTCACGGCGGTCCGGCGGAGTTCGATGTGCAAGCAATTCCCGCCGTTGTTTTTACCGACCCGGAAATCGCCTGGGCCGGGCTCACTGCCGAGCAAGCGAAACGTGAAGGGCGAACCGTCAGCGTTGTTCAGTACCCCTGGCAGGCGAGCGGTCGCGCTCAAGCCGTTGGGGCGACTAATGGAATGACAAAGTGGATTGTTGATCCGGAAACAGAACGTGTCTTAGGTGCGGGAATTGTTGGCGCCGGGGCAGGCGAATTGATTGGCGAAGCCGTTGTGGCAATTGAAATGGGATGTTCGGTGCGCGATTTGGCGGAGTCGATTCATCCGCATCCGACACTCAGCGAAACGCTGCCATTCGCGGCGGAAGTTCAGTTGGGAACCGCTACCGAGGTCTACCGTCCGAAACGCAGATAGGCGGCATCGTAATCTAGCTGCATTTACGAGCCCTAACTCAGCAAGAAATCATGTCTAACATCGATCCTGTATACCTTCGCAACGGCAATAACGATGTCGATCCGACGGAAACGGCGGAATGGCTGGAGTCGCTGGATTATGTCCTCGAACGCAAGGGCCCACAGCGAGTTAGTCAATTGCTGTCTCTACTCGACGAAGTGGCCTATCGCAACGGTGTCGAGTTGCCGTTCACGGCGACAACACCTTACATCAATACGATTCCGCTGAGTAAGCAGCCTCGTTATCCAGGAAATCGCGAGTTGGAGCGGCGCATCAAGAGTATCATCCGCTGGAATGCTATGGCGATGGTCGTGCGCGCAAATCGAGATTCAAGTGGCATCGGTGGGCACATTTCTTCCTTTGCGTCCTCGGCAACGCTTTATGAAGTGGCCTTCAATCATTTCTTTCGAGGCAAGAGCGATGACTACTCTGGAGATCAAGTCTATTTCCAAGGGCACGCTTCCCCCGGTATGTATTCGAGAGCGTACCTCGAAGGCCGGGCTTCAGAAGAGGATCTAGTCAACTTCCGCCGCGATCTTAAGCCGGGTGGTTTGTCGTCGTATCCCCATCCTTGGCTCATGCCCGAGTTTTGGGAATTTCCTACCGTATCGATGGGACTGGCGCCGATCATGGCGATCTACCAGGCCCGTTTTAATCGCTACCTTTCCGACCGAGGCATCAAGGATACCGGCCGCCAACGCGTCTGGGCGTTTCTCGGCGACGGTGAGTGCGACGAGCCCGAAACATTGGGCGCGATCACGCTGGCGGCGCGGGAACAACTCGACAATCTGACCTTTGTCATTAATTGCAATTTGCAGCGGCTCGACGGTCCGGTGCGCGGCAATGGCAAGATGATTCAGGAACTTGAAGGCGCTTTTCGCGGAGCGGGATGGAATGTGATCAAGGTCATCTGGGGGAGCGACTGGGACCCTCTCCTGGAGCAGGACGACGATGGCATCTTAGCAAAACGCATGATGGAAGTGGTTGACGGCCAGTATCAGAAATATGTTGTGAGCGACGGCGACTTCATCCGACGAGACTTTTTCGGCAAGTATCCCGAACTGGCGAAGATGGTCGAGAACCTTTCCGACGAAAAACTTCGCAAACTAAATCGTGGCGGACACGACCCCGAAAAAGTGTTCGCCGCCTATCAGGCCGCGCTCGATTGCAAGGGGCGCCCGACCGTGATCTTGGCGAAAACGATCAAAGGCTATGGCTTGGGCGAAGGTGGCGAGGGCCGCAACGTTACGCACCAGCAAAAGAAGCTCAACGAAGAGGAGCTGCGTGAGTTCCGTACTCGGTTTGGCATTCCCATCTCCGACGACCGCGTTGCCGAAGCCCCCTTCTACAAGCCGCCTGAGAACAGCCCGGAAATGAAGTACTTTCGTCAGCGCCGCGAAGCGCTTGGCGGACCCGTACCGGTGCGAATCAATCGTCCCGTTACCATGGAGGTTCCCTCGCTTGCCGAGTACGACAAGACGATTCGCAAAATCATTTCCAAAGACGACTCATCGAAGCACACGCTCTCGACGACTATGGGGTTCGTCCGACTGCTCGGCGATCTCTTGCGCGACAAGAAAATTGGCAAGTACATTGTGCCTATCGTGCCCGATGAATCACGCACGTTCGGAATGGACGGCCTGTTTCGCCAGGTTGGCATCTATTCGCATGTCGGGCAGCTCTACGAACCGGTCGATTCCGATCAACTCGCCTTCTACAAGGAAGCCAAGGATGGGCAACTTCTCGAAGAAGGAATTACAGAAGCCGGCGCGATGTCGTCGTTCATTGCTGCTGGCACTGCGTACTCGTCGCACGGCGTGAACATGATTCCGATGTTCATCTACTACTCGATGTTCGGATTTCAACGTATCGGAGATTCGATCTGGGCTGCTGCCGACGCGCGCGCCAAAGGCTTTATGTTGGGAGGGACGGCGGGACGCACAACGCTCAATGGCGAGGGATTACAGCATCAGGATGGTCACAGTCTGGTCAACGCAATGGCCTTCCCCACCGTGCGGTCGTACGATCCGGCCTTTTCCTATGAAACAGCCGTCATCGTGTTTGATGGACTCAAGCGGATGTATCAGGATGGCGAAACGGCGATCTACTACATCACGCTCGAAAATGAGAACTACACGATGCCCGAAATGCCAGCGGGTGTCGAGGACGGAATCGTACGCGGCATGTACAAATACACGACCCGCGATACCGAACAGCCGATCGCTCGCGTTCAGTTATTTGGCAGCGGTGCGATCCTGCGCGAGGCTTTGCGAGCCAGCGAAATACTGGCTGAGCAGTTTCGGGTCGCGAGCGACGTGTGGAGTGTGACCAGCTACACGCAACTTCGCCGCGATGCACAGGACGCAGAGCATTGGAACCTTCTTCATCCGACCGAAAAACCTCGCGTTAGTTTCCTCGAATCGCAGCTTGCCGGGGTCGAGGGGCCATTCATCGCCGCTAGCGACTACATGCGCTGCCTGGCGGAGCAGATCAAACCTTGGGTGCCAGGCGGCCTTTATGCACTGGGCACGGATGGCATGGGACGAAGCGACACCCGCGCAGGACTGCGACGGTTTTTCGGCGTCGATGCGGAGACAATCGTGCTTGCTTCACTGCATGCTTTGCGGCGCCGGGGCGTTGTCGACTCCCAGCAAATTGCCGCAGCCATTCAATCCTTGGGGATCGATCCAGAGAAGCCGAATCCTCTTACCGTTTAACGTCGTTCCTCTCTCTTGCCTTTTGGTCAACACGATTATGTCGATCGAAATCAAACTTCCTAATCTGGGTGAGAACATCGAATCGGGTGATGTCCTTAGCGTCCTCGTACAAGTCGGTGACGAAGTCGCGGCCGATCAAGGTGTGATCGAGCTGGAAACTGACAAAGCCACAATGGAAGTTCCGTCCCCGCAAGCGGGGCGTGTCGTGCAGGTGTTGGTGGCCGAAGGGCAAACCATTTCTGTTGGCGCCGCCATCTTAAAGCTCGATCCCGTCCAAGGCGATGAGCGTAAGGCGGATTCGGCCAGTTCCGATGCCACGCCTTCACCGCCATCTTCAACTGCAGTTTCGCCGCCAAACGAAGAGCCATTGCCTGAATCACCGACTCCGCCGGAACCGAGGCAACCGGGACCGCCGCCAGAGGCCGATTCTACGAAACCCTCGCCGGCCTTGCCCACGACACCCGAAGGAGACACTCCCGGCGATGGGCATAGCTCGGCGCCGGCGGGACCGGCCGTGCGGCGCATCGCCCGCGAGTTGGGTGTCGACCTACGTCGAGTTCGCGGTAGCGGTGAAGAGGGGCGAATCACAACAGAAGATGTCCAGGCCTATGTTCGACAGGAGAGCGCGCGGCAGTCCAGCGCCCAGGTGGCTGGACCGACGCCACCTGGCACGCCGTCGAGCGATGGAGTCGGCGCGGTCCGGCGCGAGAAGATGTCGCGGATGCGGCAGACCATCGCGCGTAACATGACCGAATCGTACACGACGATTCCGCAGCTGACGAATTTCGACGACGCGGATGTGACGGAACTAGAAAAGATTCGCCAGGAAAGCAAGGAAGACTACGCTCGCGACGGAGTGAAACTCACGACGATGCCGTTCTTGATCAAGGCCATCGCTTCGTCGTTGCGTAAACATCCGGTGATCAACGCTTCGGTCGATATGGAAACGCAACAGATTGTGTATAAGGAATACATCAACATCGGCGTGGCCGTCGATACCGAACGAGGGCTAGCGGTTCCTGTGCTGCGCGATGTCGACAGGATGAGTATTCCGGAAATTGCTCGGCAACTGAAGGGTTTAGCAGAAGCGGCGCGAAGCGGCGACATCACCCTCGACCAGTTGCGCGGCGGAACGTTCACGATTAGTAACCTTGGCGCCGTGGGCGGAACTTATAGCACGCCGATCATCAATCCGCCCGAAGTGGCGATCTTGCTGGCTGGACGAACGCGTAAAATGCCGGTCTATGTTGGTGAAAAACTCGAAGGACGCTTGTTGCTGCCGCTGTCGCTCACGTACGATCATCGTGTGGTGGATGGCGCCGCTGCAGCTCGATTCTTGAACGAAATAAAGGGTTATTTGTCGGCGCCGGGGCGATTGCTGCTCTCGTAGTTTGTGCCGCAGGAAGGAATCGCACAACATGCAAGGACGCGGCGCTATACGTCGGTGGCTAAATTTAGCCTTGCTTGTCGCCAGCGCTGGGTTGCTGTTGGGGATTTTTGCGCTGACGACATTGCGGCCACAAAAAGAGGCGCCGCCTTCGCTACAGATCAAAGCGCATTTGCCGACTCAAGCGGGCATGGTTCATTTGCCAAGCGGAACGTTTCAAATGGGAAGCGACTTTTCCGCCAGTGCCGATGAGCGCCCCGCGCACGAGGTGGACATCGATGCGTTTTGGATCGATGCTTTGGAAGTTACGAATCGGCAATTCGCTCGATTTGCGGCCTCGACCGGATATGTCACAACCGCGGAACGTCGCGGCAAAGCGCGCGTATTTCTGACTGCCGAGCAAAAATGGCGCGAAATTGCCGGCGCTGATTGGCGGCATCCTGAAGGTCCCGATTCGTCGATCGCGGGGCGCGATAGTAGCCCTGTCGTTCAAGTGTCCTGGCACGATGCGTCGGCCTACGCTCGTTGGGCAGACAAGCGTTTGCCGACCGAGGCGGAGTGGGAATACGCGGCGCGGGGCGGACTATTCGATTGCGAATACGCTTGGGGCCGCGAGGAGATGCCTAGTAACAAATACTTCGCAAACTATTGGCAGGGCTGGTTTCCGCGGCATGATCGCGGGGCCGATGGGTACCGCTACTTGGCTCCGGTCGCTTCGTTTCCCGCCAACAGCTATGGACTGTATGACATGTCCGGCAACGTTTGGGAGTGGTGCGCCGACTGGTACGACAAGCAAGTTTACCAAAAACTGGGCGAGGCCAACCCTTCCGGGCCTGCGGAGGGCATCGAAAAAGTTCGCCGCGGCGGTTCCTGGCTCTGCGCCGAAAACTATATCGAGGCGGTCAAGGTCTACGTGCGCGATAGCGCGTTGCCCGACGACTGCACGAACCATACGGGGTTTCGCTGCGCTCGGTAGTTTGGTGTGAGATTTACCGACGCCCGCCCGGCCGTCATCGGTTACAAGTGCTAGGCGATGATCTCGCGCAATACATCGCCATGAACGTCCGTTAGACGAACGTCCCGGCCTCCGTGGCGATAGGTCAAGTCGTGGTGATTCAAGCCCATCAAATGCAGCACCGTCGCCCACAGATCATACACGTCGCACTTTTTGTCGACGACGTGATATCCGAATTCGTCGGTTGCGCCATAGACTGTACCGCCCTGGATCCCGCCGCCAGCCAGGAACACGGAAAAGCCAAACGGATTATGATCGCGTCCGCTGCCACCTTGCGAGAAAGGGGTGCGGCCAAATTCGCCCGCCCAGATGATGAGCGTTTCGTCGAGTAAACCACGCTGGCGCAGGTCAGCGATCAAGGCGGCAATCGGTTGATCGACCTGCAGAGCCATTCTGGCGTGGCCGTTCTTCACATCGCCATGCTGGTCCCACGGATTCGCGGCATTGCCGCCACCGATGTTGTAAGCCAGGCAAGAGAGTTCTACGAATCGCACGCCACGTTCAACGAGCCGGCGCGCGAGCAGGCACTGCCGCGCATACGCCGCCTTCTTGGGTTCGGGATCGTCGATGCCGTACGCGTCGCGCGTCGCTTTTGTTTCGCGTGAAATGTCCACCAGATCGGGAACGGCGGCTTGCATGCGAAAGGCCGTTTCGTAGTTGGCGATCGCGGCCTCGATTTCTGAATTGTTCTGTGATGTCTCGACAAAGCGTCGATCCATCCGAGCGAGAAAGTCGAGCTGGCTGCGTTGCAGCGCGGTTGCCTCTGCCGGGCGGACGTCGCGCACCGGTTCGTCGCTGTCGGCGACGATCTGCGTTGCCTGGTGCACAGCCGGCAAAAATCCGCTGGAGAACAAACCCACGCCGCCATGCGGTACACTCGAGCCGCCACTATGCAAAACTACGAACCCGGGCAAGTTCTCGTTAGCCGATCCCAAGCCATAGTTGATCCAGGCGCCGGCGCTGGCGTTACCCAGAAATGGAAACCCGGTATGCAGAAAGAAATTGCCCTGCGCATGCTCGCTAAAGTTTGCCGTCATCGAACGGACGACAGCCAGCTCATCGACCTGTTGGCCAATGTGAGGAAACAGATCGCTAACCGGAGTTCCGCTCTCACCATACGGTCGGAAACCCCACGGGCTGGCCATGATTTGCCCGTTGTTATTGAATTGTGTACGCTCGATCTTTACAGGCAGCGGCTTGCCGTGATCCTGCGCCAGCCGAGGCTTCGGGTCGAACGTATCGACGTGCGACACCCCACCCGACATGAAGCAAAATATCACACGCTTCGCACGCGGCGAGAAATCGGGACCGGGAACGCGCGACGGCGACACAGCCCGAGCTTCGTCGTTCAACAAGCTGGACAGTGCGACTAAGCCGAACCCGGTGGAACTACGCGCGAGCATTTCGCGACGCGACAGTTCGATCGGTCCTCGAATCTTGCGTCGCCTAGCGAACATAGATGAACTCCTTCAGATTCCACAGCGCATGCGCCAGATCGCGCCAACGGTTCCGTTGGTCGGCGCCGCTATTAGCAGTCGCTGTCGACTCTTGGTGGCGTTGAATCAGCGCAGTCAACGCCGACTGTACGCGCCGGTATTGCGCACGTTGCTGCTTGGATAGCTCCGCCTCGATTCGCGATTCGGGAACGTATCCACCCAAACTCAGCCCCGATACGGCAACTTCATCCGAGCTCAACGCTCGATCGTACAACTGGGCATGAAGAATGCGGCCGAAGAGCATCTTGTTTCCGCCTGGTGGGCCATGACGCATGCCGAAGACCACCTCGGCTTTGCCTGACTCAAACTCGACCGGTCCGGGCGACCGATAGGGCGTCCCATAGAGTTGACCGTCACGGTAGCCGCGAATCGTGCCGTCCGAGTCGTAGCAGAAGGCGATATGCACCGGATGTTGGCTCGCCGCAAGCTCACTTGGAGCCTGGAACGGTTGCGTGCGGCGGAAGAAGTCGCTGCCGGCAAGCCATTGACGTGGATGCTTTTCTGCAAAGACGATCGAATCGAATACCGCCCCGTCGGGCGTTTGAATACTCATGGCGCCGCCGCCGCGTTGGTCCAAAGTAGACAGTTCGACCCACACTTCCAGTGTCTTCTCTGTCAACGGACGATCGAGTTTCGCGGTAACGACATATCCTTGCCCGTCGACGATGAGCGCGCCATTGTGAATTTGGGCGCCGCCAAAGGCGCGGCCATCAAGCGGTCCCAGCGAATCGCTCAAATCGGCTTCGAAGTCCCAGCGAGCGATCGGGCGGAGGGCCTCTCTTTCGACGCGTGATGCACTTCGACTGGCCAGAAGTCGTTCGCGCATTGGCTGTGTGATTGCCGAAAGTTGCTCACCGAGCGCGGCGATTTCCTCCTCTAGGTCGTTGGCTTGTGTCTTAGCAGCGAGTGCGGCTCCGTCGCGCGCTGCAAGGTAGGCTAGGCAGTCGTCGACCTCAGCCTCGGTCGGAGGCCGGGAAAAACAAACGCGATACAGGAATTCAACACGTTGGCGATCGCTCGAACCATCGGGTCGGCTCCAGGCACGTTTGGCGCATTGCTCCGCCTGTTCTATCACCCAGCGATTATTCAGGAGCAACAGCGATTGAACCGGGACATTGGTTGCCGGGCGATGGCCGAGCGTTGTATGCGGCTGGGGCGCATCGAACGCAGTGAGGAACGGATCCAAGCGATTCCGTCGCACTTCCAGATAGACGCTGCGCCGTCGAGTGTTTCCGCCGACACTCGTTCCATACATCGTGTCGTCGAGTGCGCCGGACGACGTGAGGATCGCATCGCGAATCGCTTCCGCTTCGAGGCGCCGTACCGGGAAATGGGACAAAAGCTACTTGTTCGGATCCTTGGCAAGGGCCGTTTCCGCCGCCAAGTGGCTCTGTTGGAATGCACGCGTGGAAACGATCTTACGAATCAGTGATTTGAGCGACCAGCGCTCCGCAACAAACCGGCGTGCGAGCCAGTCAAGAAGCTTCGGATGGCTTGGTTCTGCGCCTAGTCGTCCGAATCCGTCGGGTGTGGCGACGATTCCTCGGCCGAAGAGATGATGCCACACGCGATTCACGATGACTCGCGATGTCAACGGATTCTCGGGCGCGAGAATCGCATCGGCCAGTTCTAATCGTCCGCTCTGCTTTTCCGGAAATGGGGTCGCGTCTAATGATTCGAGAAATCGGCGCGGGACCGGGTCGGCTGGGTGTTTATGGTTGCCACGAGCGAACAGCGGCTGATTAAACACATCGCCTTCGATGATTCCCGGGGCGCGCGTCGGAACTGGCAACTCAGCCTCCAACCGCCGATACGTCTCGACCAGCGGCGCCAAATTGCCCAAGGACGCTAACGAGTTGCTAAGAAGCCCCTGCTGAACAAAGTAATTCAGGAACCGCGATTGATCGTCGGAAAGCTTGTCGTCACGCCAGGCGATCACGGCTTCGTGGAGAACGCGTTGATAAAGTGTCACGAGTTCGGCAGGCGTTGTGGGCGGCTCGCCGTCAACGAATGCGGCGAGTGGTACTGCGCCGTGTTGTCCAGGTAGGTTGCGCGGACGTGTAGCGTCGCGGTTGTGCGCGACAAGTTCCACAGCTCCGAACCAACTACGCGTTTCCGGCGCCGACGGTCCGATGGGCAGGTCTCCATTGGTCGCAATTTCGACATAGGCCCAGTCGCCCTTCCAATACCTGGTGTCGAAAGTAATCCAAGTGGGAATCGGCTGATTGATCGGTTTCGCGCCGTAGATCGGCCCTTCAATGCGGGGGTAATTTTGGATAACCAGCCGGGCGCGCGAATTTCGGCCAGCGGCAAGAACGCTTACCTCGTCGGTCTCGATACGAAAGCGCGGCGACGTTAGATATCCATTGTCTTTCGTCGTCAGGCCGTGCGTATAGACTCCGGCAGGATAAATTCCGCCGATGGCTGTATCGCCGGCTTCGGCGACATGGAATTGCCCGGCGCGGCCCGGCTGATCCGTAAGTCCCATGCCGTGCCGCGGCCAGCGGCTGTAATCGTCGCTTGTCAGTCGAAAGTGAATCACGTCGCCGGCGGCTGCGAAGGAGTCTCGCGCTCGGCATACATCCTGCCATGCCGCATGAGCTGATTTCCACGCCGCCACGTTCGCCGGCGGCTCCTGTTTGCGGTAGTTCGCCCAGGCGTGGAGCGGATGCAAAGGGTCGCCTGTTGCGGCTTCGAGTGCGCCGTGATCTTGCTGCTCAGGTCTCTGCAGGCGAGAGGCGAGTGAATCGATCTCAACCAGCCAGGCCGCAGCAAGGCGGCGGCGTATTTGATCCTTAAGTTCGATCATCGATTCGCGGTGCAGCCTCTGTTGCGCGGGCGAGGTAACGGTAAGCAGCGCGGGGCGGCAACTCGCAAACACACCATAGAGCGCATAGAAGTCACTCTGGCTAATGGGGTCAAACTTATGGTCGTGGCAGCGAGCGCAGGAGACCGTTTGTCCGAGAAATGCCTTGGTTACTACATCGATCTGGTTGTCCGTGAACCGAACTTGTTCGTCGAGCGCATCGGTTGGCGCGTAGCCATGCTGCACCATGCGAAAATGCCCCAGCCCTAGGGCCGACTCGTTGATGCCTAATGCTTCATTGATACGCGGCGCGGCGAGCAAGTCGCCCGCCAGGTGCTCGCGAACGAGTTGATCGTAAGGCACGTCGTCGTTGAGCGCGCGAATCAGGTAGTCTCGATACATCCAGGCATTCGGAATCTCGGGATCACCCTCGCTACCATGTGATTCCGCATACCGGAACCAGTCCATCCAGTGCCTTGCCCAACGCTCGCCGTAATGGGGCGAACGTAGTAAGCGGTCGATCTGTTTCTGCACGGAGTCATGGGAAGAGTCTGTTTCAAACGCCGTCAGTTCTTCGAGGGTTGGAGGCAAGCCGGTTAAGGCAAAGGAGAGGCGCCGCAATAAGACAGAGCGATCGGCTGGGGGAGCGAGTGAGAGGCCGTCCTGTATTAATCTCTCGGCGAGAAAGCGATCGATGGGGTGGGCAAGATCGTCGCTCGCTCGCGGCGCTACAGATTCGGCGATCGGTTGAAGCGACCACCAGCGCATCCGGCGCTCCCGCACCGAGGGCCAGGAAGTCAAATCGCTAATCGTCTTAGCGCTGGGAGGCTCATGGCGTGGATCGAACGCGCCGGATTCTATCCAGTGAACGAAGTCGCTGATGGTTTGCTCGCTCAATTTGGCGTTACCATCGGGCATTCGCAAGTCTTCATTCGCGTGACGTATAGCGCCGAGCAACAGACTGCCTGCTGGATTGCCGGGCACAACGGCCGGTCCGCGTTCGCCGCCCTGGAGCGCAGCCTCACGGTGATCGAGCGACAGACCGCCATCGCGACGGCCATGGCTGTTGTGGCACTCGTAACACTGATCGACGAGTACCGGGCGGATGCGGTTCTCAAAGAACTCTCGCTGCCGTTGGTCTGCAGCCCAAGTCACGTTGCCTGCGACCGCAAGACCGACAAAGCCAAGCCAACAGAGTTTGAAAGACGGCGCGAGGATGCGTATATCGTGCTTGCTTGCTTGTGAGAGCATCGAACTCAGTTCCGTCGTGGAAAGTTCCGCAGGCTTTTGCAAATCGTAGTTTAACAAACGTGCGACGCCATCGCCAAAAGTACTCGAAGCAAGGCGTGTGGTCGGCTTGGCGAAGGTCCACAGCTGTGAAATGCGCCTGCGGATACTCGACTAGGCGCGGAAAATGCCCCAGCGTCCCTTGCGTTGACTGCCGATCTCACCGATTACGATCGGCTCGGTTGCAAAATTCTGGAAGCCGACGTCGATTTTCGCCCATACGAGCAGCAAACAGTCTCCCCACTCTTCTTTGACAGTCA
>JAGQOS010000115.1 GCA_020427265.1 Planctomycetales bacterium | reverse complement strand
CGGAATTGACATTGACCGTAGCGCCGCCGGCGCTCGAGGCGTCGAATGCCGTCACGATGATGGGGTCGCTGTCCGGATCCGAGTCGGGGCCGGCGCCATTGTCGTCTAACAGGTTGCCGCTGGTGATCGGCGTATCTTCGTCGGTCGAAAATTCGTCGTCTTGGGCGATCGGCGCATCGTTGCCTTCTTCGACAATTACCGTAAACGTTTCGGCGTCGGCGCGCCGCGGCGTGCCTTGATCGATCACGATGACCGTGATCACGTGCGTGCCCTGTTGAGCCTGCGTGGGAGTCCAGGTGAACACGCCGGCCGGCGTGATCGAAGCGCCATCGGGTGCGCCGTCGAGATTCGAAGCATCGGGGTCGAGGCGGAATGTGATGACGTCGCCGGTTGGGGCGCCTTGATCGTCGACATCCGTGACCAGCGAACCGAAGTCGAGGTTCACCGTTTGACCGGCCGAAACCGTTTGTGTGTCGACGGTCGAAAGATCGAGATCCGGCGGACAATTCTCACCGACCGAGCAGGTCAGCGCTAAACGTATTTCCAACGGTTCCAACTGCGGAGCACGTCGCTTCAAAAAACGATGACTGCGATGCGCTCGTTTCAGTTTCCCGGTCATCAATGATCCTCTCGTTCGAAATGCGCCGTGCGAAATGCGACTTCTCTTGTCCGAGGCAAGGCTTCGTGCGCCCTGCCGCTCGCCAGTCGATGAGTTAGAACGTTTACGTACACCGGCCCCTTAGTTGCGGCCGAGCCAGGTACGGATCGATTCGAAAATGCAGCAAATGCGGGCTTCAAGCCCATTCTACTAGATTACCTGTCCCCGATAGTCGACTCAAGCGTTGCAAGTAAACTATTTGGCGCAGTATACCCCACTTGTGGATATAAGGTCGCCTGAGCCGAGCCGCGGTGAATCGGTCCGTGAAAAGCGTTGCCAGTTGCTCGGTCAGGTTATCTCGGCAGGGTAATTTATACCAAACAGGCAGGGCCCAAACAACGAATTCGCACGATTCGATGCGCCGCGATTCCAGCCGATATCAACCCCGCGCGGCCGTCGCGCCGCCGGTACGAGCCTGTCAGTCGCCCGCCGGTGGCAGCAGGTCAAACAGTTCGCTGAGCGGGCCCAAAAACGGCTCGTAATGGCGCCAGCGTGCCTTCGACGACGCATAGATCGGCTGCCGCACCTGCCACAGGCTGGCTGTTCGTACGGCCCGCTCGGCTTTGAAGAACTCGAGACACTGTTGGTCCCAATCCAGGCCGCAATGCTCTACGAGCGCCCGGCTGACCGACTCCTGATTCTCCACGAGCTGCTCGTAGTCGACCTCGAAGATGGGCAATGGCAGCACGGAACGCCAATGTTTCATGACCTCGGCATAACCTCGATAGTAGTGCGCCAGGTTGGTCAGATCGAAGGAGAAGGGCAGATGATTGAAATGCTGAAAATAGCACGACAGGCAACTATCGCGCGGATCGCGGCGGCAATGGATGATCCGCGCCCGAGGGAAGAGCAGGGCGATCAAACCCAAGTGCAGAAAATTGCTCGGCATCTTGTCCGTAATTCGCGCTTCGTCGCCAGCCCGCGATCCGGCCTGGGCCAAATACTCTGTGGCCAGTTGCGCTGCGTGCGAAGTCTCCAGCCCGGCTACCGAGCTGGGGTACGGCAAAGATGACTTCAAGCGCGAGGCGATCGACTCGGACAATCGATGAATTGTATCCAACTCGCCAGCGCCAAAGATCTGCGGATGACTGCAAAGGATTTGCTCGACCAACGTCGTTCCCGAGCGAGGCATGCCCACGATAAACACCGGGCGTTCACTCTCCGAGCCGCGCAGCGTGCTCGATGCGAAGAATTCGGCCGAAAACGTGGTCACGATCTGTTGGATGTGGGCCGCGTGCTTCTCGGCATCGAAACTTGTTTCAACGAGTTGATTGCCCCGCGCATAGGCGTCGAACGCGCGCTCGTATTCATGCCGGCGGTCGAAGAGATTGCCTAGTGCAAAATAGAGGTTTTCGCGATCTTCGCGTGAGAGTTCATCGCCTTCGAGC
The DNA here is from genome assembly GCA_020427265.1 of Planctomycetales bacterium. GTDB lineage: Bacteria > Planctomycetota > Planctomycetia > Pirellulales > JAGQOS01 > JAGQOS01. The sequence goes on along the minus strand of JAGQOS010000115.1, from coordinate 9,781 downwards.
AGCGATTCGAGTTTCTCGAGCATTTCGGCCGGATCGGCTTCGCGCTCCATATCCAACAACAGTCGATAGGCGCGGGCGTGATTGGGATCGAGCCGCAGCGTTTGCTGGCAGCTTTGCGACGCCGCTTCAAACTGCCCAAGTTGGGCGAAGCTGAGCGCCTGATTGTATTGTGCTTCGGCGTACTCCGGCTTGAGAGCCAATGCCTGCTGATAACCAGCCAGCGCTTCGTCGAAGCGGCCGGCGGCGGCGTGCGCGCTCGCCTTATTATTGACCGCTTCGGCATAGGCGCTATTCGCGGCGAGCGCGCGGTCGTACAGGGCGATCGCCTCGTCGATCTGACCGCCATCGCGAAACAGATTTCCCAGGTTGTTTAACGCCTCGGCATAATCGGGCCTGCAGACGATCGCCATTTCGTAGGCGGCGACCGCTTCGGCGGGGCGCTTCAACTCCTTCAACACGCCGCCCAACAAATAATGCGCTTCGGCCAGGCGCGGGTTGAGCCGGACAGCCTCGCGGAGTTCCATCTCGGCGTCGACCAGGTTGCCCTTTCTCCACAGCGCCGAGCCGAGATTCTTGTGCGCGTCGACATACGCTCCGTTCAATTCGATCGCGCGGCGGTAACACACAATCGCTTCGTCTAACTCGTCGAGTTCCTTCAGCGCCGCGCCGAGGTTGTTGTGCGCTTCGGGTGAATCGGGCTGCAACGCGACCGCCTGGCGGCATGTGGCGGCCGCCTCTTCGTAGCGACCGGCGGCATGATAAGCCGCGCCGAGATTCGAATGGTAGGTCGGATCATCGCCCTTGATCGCCACGGCGCGCTTGATCTGGGCGATCGCATCTTCCGGACGCCCCACCTGATGCGCGATCACGCCCAATAAATGCAGCGCGTCGCTGTGATTGGGAGCGACGCCGAGAATCTGGCGATAAATCGTTTCCGCGGCGTGCAACTGTCCGGCCTGGTGTTGGCGGACGGCTACGGCCAACGCTTCGGAAATAGTAGCCACGCGCGAGCATTCCTTTTTCTGAGCCGATTCGCAAAGAGAGCGTCTTGCTCAGAATACCAAATATGCTCGTCGCACGAGAGCCCGCGCACGCCGTCGCACCGCTCTATCCGAGAAAATCCCAGAAGTTGGCGCCCGACAGCGAAAGGCCCGACGCGTCGCCGTCGCTTTCAACCGCCTCGACATCCGACGATTCGCCGAATGCCTGGGCCACGGCCGTTTCCCAGGCCGAGGGCAGGGCGGTTACATCTGACGTTGCGGTCGACGCATCGTCGTCAGCGCGATTGGCGGCAATGCTTGCTTCCGCTGTCTCATCGCGATCTTCATCGACCCACGTTAGGTCGAGTCGCGATGTGTAATCCTCCGGCAGCGTATCCACGGCCGCCAAACGGTTTGCTGCGGGCGTTATGCCTAGCTCGTCGCTCGAAGTTTCTGGCGAGGCTTCCAATAGCGCGGCGACGCTCGATGCGTTGATCGAAGCAACTACACGGGCGGCCGAGGCTGGCGCGTCGGGAATCTCGCTCTGAGACAAGCCGGCCGCCTTGCGGGCGATCCAGGCCGCATCGAGCGCCGAAATCGTGCCGTCGCCCGTCACATCGGCCAGCAGCGTCGGGTCGAGCAAATTGAAGTCGTCGAAACCCGAATCGAGCCCCACGCCCACACGCGCGACGAACGAAGCATCGAGCCCACTGAAATCACCGTTGCCGGTCACATCGCCAAAAACACCGACGAGTTGAATGGCGTGTTCGCCCTCGCCTTCGATTTGACCTTCGTTAAGCGAAACCTGGTCGATACGAATCGCCTGTGTTGCGCCAATCGGCGCCGTTTCAGGCACGTTCGCCGAGAGCACGATGGCCGTGGTTGGACCGGCGGCAAGCGGCGTGAGACCCGAGGCCACGACGGTCGCTTCCCCGTTGGCATCGACCGTGAACGAATCGATTTGCCAGTCCTCTGGCACATCGGCGCCCAGATTGGCGGCGGATACGCTGAGCAACTCCGTGTCGAAGTGCAAGGTAAAGGCGAGGCTCGTCACCTCGGCGCCATTGTCGATCCGCACTGGCAGACCACCGGCGCCGCGGAGATCGACCTCCTGGCCAGGGGCACGAACAAAGTCGGGGATACCAATCTCGCGATCAGCCGACTCTTCGACGATGAACCGCGTTACAAAATGTCCGCCTTCCACGCCGTCGGCATCGCCGTCGAGCGAGTCACCGTCTCGGCCACCCAGACTATCGGGGCCGCTGCGGATTGTGAATGTGTACGTATCAGGTTCCAGACGGCCGCCCGTGCGAACGAACTCCAGCGATTGTGTTTCGTCGTTCCAGATCAGCGAGCCGTGCACTTCGCCGGTGCGTTCGCCCACGAGTGCGACGTCGGCATTGGCGTTGCTGGCCAGGCCGTTGAACAAGTTGAGTTGCGAGGCGTCGGCCCGATCTGAGAGTTCGACGCGAATTCCCGAATCGTGCGGTCGTTGGTCGCGAACGCGCAGTGTCGGCCGTGAAACGCGGACGCTGCCGTCGAACGTTGCGATTTCGAGGCGCCCTTCGTTGAGCGCGGCATCCTCAAATTCGACGACGGCGACGTCGCCTTCGGCTGCGTCGGCGCTCACCTGGAAGTCGATCAGCAGAATCGCACCGTCGACCGAGTTCAGCAGTTCCAATCCGTACATCGAGACGTCGATCGTGCCGGTTTCATCGTCGACATTCGGCACCAGATCCCAGGTCGACGTCACATGGCCGAGGCGCACGCTCGCTACGCTCGCATCGAGCAGTTGGGTGTCGTAGCGAATCAGCAGATCGGCGGCGATCACGCCGTTGGCGTCGTCGAGCACAACGGGCACAGTTACCGTTTCACCGGCCGGTGCGGCCCGCCGGCCTATGCCCAGCGTAATGACGTTGGGGTCGCTTTCCACATGGAATGAAATCGAAGCCACTTCCGATTGTAAGGCGCCGTCCGAAGCGACGTAGAAGAACGTGTCGATGCCCCGGAATCCAGCAGGCGGGATGTAGACGAACGAGCCGTCGGGCCGCAATTCAAGCTGGCCGTGCGCGACATTCGGCAACTCGGGTGGAATGATTTGGTCGGCCGTGAGCGGATCGCCGTCGGGGTCAAAATCGTTGCGCAAAACGCCGCGATCCGGACCGATTTCCAACGGTTGCCCGGCCAGAACTTCGTAGCGATCGCTCTCGGCAAAGGGCCGGTGGTTGGTTGTCTGACCGCCGATCCGCACGATCGCCACGTTCGATCGCAGCTCGCCATCGGTAGCAAAATAGGCGAACGAATCGAAGCCGGGGAAGTCGGGGCCGGCTTCGTAAACGAACGAGCCGTCTTCGTGCAACACCACGACACCAAAACGCGGGCCTTCGACCAAATCGCCGTTGGCCGTGGGGAACGGAGCTTCGGCCAGGTGGGCCGAGAGCGGATCGCCGTCGGGGTCGAAGTCATTGCGCAACACGCCGCGGTCGACACCGACTTCGAGCCGGCCCGACGCGGGCAATTCGTAGCCATCGCTTTCGGCAACGGGCGGATGATTGCTCGGTTCGCCGTGCAGGTGGACGAGCACGATCCCCGAATTCGCCTGGCCATCGTTCGCGTAATAGACGAAGAAATCCTGCCCGGCGAAGCTGTCGTTCGCCTCGTACACAAACGAGCCGTCTTCGCGGAGCACCACCTCGCCATGGAGCGGACCGACCACGATTCCCTCGAGCGCGATAGCGGTATCGACCAGATGCGCGGTGAGATCGTCACCATCGGGGTCTTCGTCATTGGCTAGCACGCCATCGCCCGGGCCCACTTCCAGTCGACCCGATTCGGGCACCCGGTATTCGTCGGGATGCGCGATCGGCGGACGATTCTCGGGCGCGGCAAAGGCGATGAACACGCGTGTGGGTTCCGAACGCAATGTGCCGTCGGAAGCGACATAAACGAACGAATCGCCTGTCAGATCGGGTGGCAGATTGGCATCGCCGGTCGTATTACGGCGGACATAGCGGAAGGAGCCATCCTCGTGCAGCACGACCTCGCCAAACAAGGGCGGCTCGACAAGATCGGCGAATAAGGGATCGCCGTCCGGATCTTCGTCGTTGGCCAGCACGCCGCGGTCGGGGCCGACGTCCAACACGCCTGTGCCCGGCGCTACTTCATAATGGTCGCTGGTGGCGATCGGGGGATGGTTCTGTGTCGCGCCAACGATGTGAACCAGGGCGATGTTCGAACGCAGTTGGCCGTCGAACGCAACATAAGCGAAAAAGTCTTCGCCTACGAAACTGTCGAAAGCTTCGTACACGAACGAGCCGTTTTCGCGGAGCACGACCTGGCCATGTTGCGGACCGATCACCATGCCGGCCGGCGTCTCGGTTCCATCGGCAATGAGCTGCGCCGTGAGTTCGTCGCCGTCGGGATCCACGTCGTTGCGCAAGACGCCATTGTCTGCGCCCACTTCCAGGCGACCGGAGCTTGGCAGTTCGTAGCGGTCCGATTCGGCGATCGGGGGATGATTGGCCGGCTCGCCACCGATCCGCACGATCGCCACATTCGAACGCAACTCCCCGTCGCTCGCGTAATAGGCGAAGGCGTCGAAGCCTGGAAAGGCGGGTCCCGCTTCGTAAACAAACGAGCCGTCTTCGCGCAGCACGACCTCGCCGAACCGGGGGCCGGCAATCAACTCGCCATTTTCTGTCGTGATCGGCTCTTCGACCAGATGAGCCGAGAGCGCATCGCCATCGGGATCTTCGTCGTTCGCCAACACACCCCGATCAGGCCCGACTTCCAGACGGCCCGAGGTCGAAACTTCGTAGCCATCGCCAAGGGCGATGGGCGGGTGATTCGCCGGTTCGCCGAAAGTAATGAAGACGCGCGCGATGTTCGATTGCAAGGCGCCATCGGAAACGATGTAAGCAAACACGTCGCCATTGGGCGCAACCGTGGAGTCATCGCGAACATAGCGGAAAGATCCGTTCTCGTTGAGCACCACTTCGCCGAATTGCGGCGGCTCGACCAGGTCGGCAAAAATTTCGTCGCCATCGGGATCGGCATCGTTCGCCAGCACGCCGCGCTCCACGCCAACTTCCAGCACCTGGGCGCCAAATTCCATGGCGTACTGATCGCTTTCGGCAATCGGCGCACGGTTTTCGGGCTCGCCCGGCAGGATCAACACTTGCACAATGCGCGATTCGATCAGGCCGTCGAATGCGACGTACGTGAATCCATCGCCATTGGGCGTGAGCGTGGCGCCCGCCGGCAGCACGAACACGAACGAACCGTCTTCGGCCAATTCAACACGGCCGATGCGCGGCTCTTCGACCAGCAGGGCGATCAGTCGATCGCCGTCGGGGTCGATGTCGTTTGTCAGCACGCCATGCTCGACGTCGACAACTAACTCGCTCGCGTTCGGTGCGATGCGGTACAAGTCGCCTTCGACAATCGGCGGCCGATTGAGCGGCTCGCCGCCAATGTGTACGAGCACGATTTGGGATCGCAGTTCTCCGTCCGATGCGTAGTAGGCAAAGGCGTCGTTGCCGGGAAAACTGTCGAACGCTTCGTACACGAACGAGCCGTCTTCGCGTAGCACCACTTCGCCATGGAGCGGCCCGAATGCGATATCAGGAATGGGGCCTTCGGGCAACGGTTGGTTGGGATCGAGCAGATGGGCCGTCAGTTCGTCGCCGTTGGGGTCTTCGTCATTGGCCAACACGCCATCGGTCGGCCCCACTTCCAGGCGGCCGGATGCGGGCAGGCGATATTCATCGGGATGGGCGGTCGGCGGGTCGTTTTGATTCTGGGCAAACGCGATAAGCACGCGCGCCACGTTCGAGACCGCCTGCCCATCGCTCACGAGATATGAAAAGACGTCGCCCTGTGCGGGACTGGTTCCATTCGGAACAAATGTTGTGCGAACGTAGCGGAACGAGCCATCGGCCCGCACTTCGACCGTGCCGAATTGCGGGCCTTCTTGTAGATCGATCACCAACTCGTCGCCATCGGGGTCGAAGTCGTTGGCGAGTAGCCCACGGTCGGGGCCGACCTCGAGCACTTCGTGTCCCGCGGCCAATTCGTAGTGGTCGCTCTCGGCAATCGGCGGATGATTTTCGGGCCCACGCAGCACGATATTCACGCGCGCCACGTTCGAAAGCGCTTCGCCATCGCTCACGTAATAGGTAAAGCCATCTTGCCATCCGGCCTGACCAGCAATATCCGGGCTTGGATAGTAAACGAACGAACCATCCTCGCGCAACTCAACTTCGCCAAATTCGGGCGGAGCTTCCAAGTGGGCCGAGATGGGATCGCCGTCGGCATCGCCATCGTTGGCCAGCACACCGCGATCGACACCCACTTCCAGCGGGCCGTCGAGCGGCGCTTCGTAAAAATCACCTTCGGCAAACGGCGGACGATTTTGTTGGCCCACAAAGATTCGCACCTGGGCCGGCTCCGAGCGCAATTCGCCGTCGGTCGCTTGATACGTGAACGTGTCGACACCTTGGAACTCAGGCGCCGGCGTGTAGGCGAAACCGCCGCGTTCGAAGAGCTGCAACTGGCCATGTTCCGTGGTCGTGACGAGGACGGCGAAAATCGGCGTGGGCTCGGTCGTGCCGGGCACATTGTCCGGATCGAAATCGTTCACGAGCACGCCGCGGTCGCGTCCGAATTCAACGCGTCCTGACCCGGCTGGCAATTGGTAAATGTCGTCGTTGGCTACGGGCGCCTGGTTTTCAACAACCGCCCCCGCCAGTGCGGGACCGGCTGCATCGAGCACGACTTTCGCTTCGAGCGACTCAACATGTAGTTGCCGCGAACGTCGAACCTTGGGGCGCGAAGAAAAACGCGAGAAGGAAGAACGAAACCGCCTCGATTTGCCGCTTAGCATCTGTTCCCTCGATTGCCGACGCCCTCGAATGTTGCGTCCTAGATGTCCCTTGGAAGTAGAGCCGAGATTATATCGGATGGAATCATGGATGCATATCTGATGCCATCGTGGAAATCCCGCGAATTTCGTGCCCCGTTTTGCGCTGTTTCCCCGGCGGCGTGCGAGCGACGGATTTAGAAGCACGCAATGCAAGGCGTTGCCAAGCAAAGATTTATCGTGTGCAACTCGATTCGATCGCCAGCAGAAATTTTTCGATGCGTGAATCGACGTGGCTAATGGTCGTCGCAACGCTTGTCCGGAATCTGAGCGCGGGAAGCCAAATGGGCGCTCGAATCCGATACAGGTCGGGCGGAGGACCAAAAGCTACCTATTTTCACATCGCCATGGAGGCATTGGGCCTATGCTCGACACAATCTGGCGCGACTAACCACACAAGCTAGTGCAGAACTCAGCCGGGTGGCCAGCTCAGAGCGCGACCGCCAAGGAGATGAAAGTGGAGATGGTCGACCGATTGTCCTCCTTCGACCCCGCAATTCGTCACGACACGGTAACCCGCTTCGAGACCCAACTCGTGGGCCAGATTACGGAGGACGACAAACAGATGGCCGACGAGTGCGGCGTCTTCGTCGCTGAGATCCGAGACGGAGCGGATTTCTTTTTTAGGAATGACGAGCACGTGCGTCGGCGCTTGCGGCGCGACGTCGTGAAAAGCCAAGCACTTTTCGTCTTCGTAGACGACATTCGCCGGGATTTCGCCGTCGATGATTTTCTTGAAAATCGTCTTTTCGCCCATGGCGTGCTCCTTTCCAACAGACGCTATTCGTTCGTGCGCATCCGACGATCGTGTAGCGTCATTCCACCTGAAACCACTCTGAAAAACGTCGCCGAAAACGCGACCCATAAGGCATAAGGTTCGACTCGAATCAGCCGAGTTGTTCCAGGTCGATCGCCTCGTCCGCCAGCATCACGGGAATATCGTCGCGCACGACGTAGAGCACATGGCCGTCGTCGCGCAGCAGGCCGGCGGCGATGGGCGTTTCGACTTTTTCGCCCGCGCGGTTGGTCAGCCGTCCCTCTTCGATGCGCGTATTGATGGCGGCTAGCAGCGCCTCGTCGGCGCGCGCTAACGGTTGTTTCGAAAGCGGGCAGATCAGCATTTCCAGCAGTTCGTCGGAGATCATGGCTCAGGGATTCGTCTTCGGCCTTCGAGATGCAAACATGGCTGCAATAGCTTGCCGCGGAAGCACGACGGTGCGGCAGCCCCGACACACGTGTTCAGAGTCGCCAATCCCTCGGCACTTTGCAAGGGGAGCCGCCCCCTCTGTGGTGGCTTTTCGTATGTTGTTTCCAGATTTCCGCTTACGTCGAGTAATGTGCGGCCGCCTAACTGCCGATACCGGACGTAGCGATATTGCGCGTATCGCACGTGCGATCAAGGATGACCGCGTAATGAGGGAATTGCAGATGAAGAAGCGCAACTTCTTGGCTGCCTTGGCTTTATTGTCTCTGCTTTCGCCGTCGATGTTGTCGGCCGACGAGGTTCGATATTTCGAACAAGACGGCCTGACCTACAAAGAGACGCGCCGGCTCGTGCAGCGTCCGGTGAACGAAATTCAGTACGAGCAGCGCGAGCAAACGGTTTACCGCGAGCAACTCCATACCGACTTGGTGGAAACCTCGCGCACGTATCATCATCCTGTAACCGAGTATCGCTGGGTCACCGTGCTCAAGGGACGTTGGAACCCACTCGTCCAGCCCTATTTCACACAGCAACTCATGCCGGTTCAAACCTGGCAGCCGCGCGAACACATCATCCGCACACCGGTTCAACGCCGCGAGCTGATTCCGGAAACACGCACGGTGCAAGTGCCCGTTTCGAAGCAGCGAGTGGCGCAGGAAGAGATGATCTCGCGCGTCGTGGTCGGCCCGGCCAGCGGCGCAAGCAGCGTTGCCGGCGTGGCGAACGGCTCGACCCCGGTTGGCGGTGTCGCTCGCATGGAAAACGATCCGCCGCGTCGGAGCGTGCAGATTCCTCGCTCGGGCACAACGCTGCGGTAAAACGCGTCGCGGAGCACCAATGCGTTGGCCAATTTGAGGCCGCGTCGTTACTGTACCGGCGCGTCGACCCGCTTACGCGTGCGGCGCGCGGTCTTGGCGAGCGACCATTCTTTGGTCAACGATTCGAACACTTCTGGCGTTTCGTAGCGAACAATCGACTTGCCGTCGGGCATCGGGCCAATCAAGCCGCGAAACACCGGCATGCCGCGCAGCTTGAGATCGGTGCTGCAATCGTCGATGCCAATTTGTGTATGGAGCTTGGACAAGCTTTCTTGCTTCGAGTACTCGCGCACGCGGATCTCGCCGTCGGTGCCCCGGGTAACAACGCGGAATGTGGTCGCCATCTCGGTAGTCGCCTCGGTGAATTGTTTGGGGGGAGGTTCAGGATGCAAACTGTATCGTCGCCCAACCCCTTGGCTGGCAACGATTTCTTGCTGTCATGGCGCATCGATCTCATGTGTTTCAACCCGAAAATCGCATCCCTGCCGGCAAGGTCGCTACGTTTGACAGCCAAGGCCGACCGTTCTGAGGCATCGTAGCGATTGGCAGGGCGTTCGGACCGTTCCAACCGCTACAATGCCCATCAGCGCCGCCAATGGCGCGAACCCATTGCCGCGTCCGCCGAGTCATTCTTGCCAGCGCGGAAGAGAGAAGTTACCATAAGAAAATTGCCCCGGAGGGTATGCGAATTGGCTAGCAACCTGACTCGAAATCAGGCGCCGGGTAACCGGTTGGGGGTTCGAGTCCCCTGCCCTCCGCTTTTTTTATTTGCAGGGAAGTGCCACAAGTCATTTGCAACAAATGGCTTGTGGCGCATTCTCGGGCGTCTCTGTATTCCCTGCGATGGTGTAAGTTCTGA
>JAGQOS010000114.1 GCA_020427265.1 Planctomycetales bacterium | reverse complement strand
ACAGTTCTTTCCGTACCGACGATCACGTGCGCTCGGAGGCCGAGTCCCTCGATCTTTTCCACCATGTGCTCAATCGACGATTGGCTCGCGCCGGCTTTCATAACAACAATCATGATCTAATGCTCCGTGGAATTTTGTTGACCTATTTATTGGATGAAATACTGCGGACAGAAGACGCTGGAATTGGATTGTGGGAGTCTGCGCAACTTCCGGGCCGATTGTCATAGACGGCTCCTCGACAGAGTGTATCTACCTCAACTTTGTGAGCCGGATATTGCTCCCTGCTACTCCGTTTTCGCCAAACGCCGATCCAAACAAAAAAAGCCCCGAGTGGCTTGGGCCAGGCTCGGGGCTTGTGAGCGTTTCGAATGTGCGAAGAGATTACCTTCCCCCCTCGGCCCCAATGCCTGGGCTCGTAAAATTAATCCAAAAGGTAAAGGACTTCGTTTGCATAGATCTCATTGTGCGCTGACGCATAGCAATTGGCAAGTCATCGGAGAGAATTTTCCTCACGCGCTCGGGGCGCTCGCTTGACTCGGCGCTAGATGGCTAACGATGAAGGTGTTGGGTTTGTGGCAGCCGGGCCATGTCGGAGGCCGACGCGGCTTGGGCATGGCTTTCGACTGCGTTCTCAGATGGAATGGATTCGGTTGCATCGGCTACCATCGTCCCGCTTTCCTCGAAACCTGGTTGCGACTGTTCCCAGGCGACCAGGCTCGCAGGGCGTTGCCAACGATTCGTTTCCGGCTGGGCCGAGCCGCGAAACGAGACAAGCTGGCCAGAGCAACGAACGCGTTGCATCAGCGTATCGAGTGCCGGATGTCCCTGAGACCGCAGCTTCCAATTGTGTCCATCGATCGATCCCGAAAGGTGGACTCCGACACCGGAGTGCGCGTATTCAGACGTCGATTGCGTATCGGCCAGTTCGCGAAGTAAGGCATCGAGTTCGGCCTTGGGAATGTCCAATACCCAGGCTTCGTGCATTTCGGAATCGATGTCGCGAACGAACGTTGCATCGCCTCCGCGGACGTCGCGCCATAGACTCTTCCAGCGCGGTAGCATGCCGCGCTGAGTCGCGCGGCGTTGCTGGATGACCACGCCGACGAGCGCCATGCCTTCACGCCCGGCGGGGTGCGGATACACGACCTGCAGCGTTCCGATGCTTCGCTCGCTCAGCGGTTCGCTCGGCACTTCTTCGTACGAGACCTGACGGGCGCCGATGCGCGATACGGCCACCGGAACACCGAGCCGACCGGCGTCGATGGCGTACTCGAGTTTGGCCGCGCGCAAGTTGCCGGATTCGATTGCGGTATTCACCGTCTGGCGACTGCCGGTCAGGGCGCATCCGGAGGTTATCAAGCATGCAAACCACAGGGCATACGAACTTTGCACAATGAACGCCTTTCCGTGAACAGGCCGCCGCAACCCGCAAGTTTGATGCAACTTGCCTTTTCGGTTTACTTCGGTTCCATTACGCCGATTGCTTGAGGCATTCGCCGTGGATAGGATGCACACTCACAGCGGAAGCCTGATTTCGCCGTCTCGCGCGAGAGTTGCAATGACAAACGTACTGCGAATGCTAGCGGGTTGCCTGTCGCTGCTGCCGCTCGTCGGCTTGTCCGCTGAAACGGTCCGCGTGCCTGCTAGCATACCAGCGGATTTGTCGCGCGACGTGACCAGTCAACTCAATTCGTTTCTCGACCGTGTTTCCAACGATTCGACGATCGTCTTTCCTGAAGGCGCCAAGTACCGAATCGATGGCACGGTGCTGCTGCGTGACAAGCGGGGCATTACGCTCCAGGGCGCGGGCGCACTCCTGCGCGCGTTCGTTGCCGGTGACGATTTTGTTAAACAACAAGACTACGCCAACTGGCGTCGCGTGCGGACGCGCGCCCATTTGCGCATCGAAGGTAGCCAGAACATCGTGGTTCGGGAGTTGGAAATCCATGGCGCCCATCTCAAGGCGGGACGGCATGGCCAGTACGATGCCAACCGGGAAGCGCAGCATGGTATCGATGTGTCAGGTAGCAAAGACGTGCGCATCGAAAGCGTGAAAATTCACGACGTCTACGGTGATTGTATTTATCTGCGAAAGGTCCATCGCATCGTGGTGCGCGACGCTCATCTGCAACGCTGCGGTCGCCAAGGTGTGGCGATTGCGACCGGCAAACAGATTTTGATTCAGAACTGCGATATCGGCGATTCACGCCGAGGGGTGATTGATATTGAACCCTACGGTGCGGATTGGCGTACGGAAAACATTGCGATCATTGGTAATCGTTTGGGAAGTTCACGGCTCTTGATGTTTCCCATGGGCGGCGCTGGGGCAATCGGAGCCGTCTTTCTGGCGGACAATGTCAATGCGGAGCCTAACGGCACGCCGTCGCTTTTGAACAAAGGATCAGCCGGGCAGGGCCGCGGGCCTCTGGTCATGGTTAACAACGATTGGACCGTGGGCGGCAGCCCGACCAGCGGGCTAAAGATTCTCAACAACGATGGCGTGTTCATCGCCGGGAATCGGCTTGCTTTTCCCACGCAGCGGCGGATGATTGCCTGCACGCTAACAGGAAGCCGAGGTGCCATCGTTGGCAACGCCTTTCCTGGGGCCGAACGTATTTTGGAAGATGCGGCACGCATGGTTGATTTCAATAATTCAAATTCGCTCGACGCAAAACCGGCTCAAACGCAATGGAAGGCGGTCGCCGGAGGGTACGCGGTTTACTCGGAACTCTCCGATGGCAAGGCCATCGCGCTGATGCGAGCCAGCGTGGCTCCGGAGCGCGATCCCGCCCATCTCGAAGCGTACGGGCTACTAACCGACGGCCGATTCGCCTGGGCGTTGATTCGCCATGGTCAAATCGTTCAAAGCTATCAACGTGGCGGCACACGACTGCATTATGATCCGCTCCATTCCAAATGAACAAGATTCAGGGGATACGGGTCGTCAGACGCAAATGTTTCAGTACAATCGTTGCATCGTTAGCCAGAGTCAACTCGTTCCAACCTTGCCCCTTAGACGATTTCGATGTTCGACGGATTTCTTGGAACTCGTGCTTCCCTGATGTTGGATGTGGTGTTTCTCGCCATGTTCGCGGTCATTCCGGTCATGGGCTGGAGTATCTATCTGGTAAAGTATCGACAACGCTACCAACTTCATAAGCGCATACAATTGACGCTTGCAGCGATCTTGCTTGCGGCCGTAACCCTTTTCGAGATCGACATTCGTCTCTACGGCTGGGAGCATCTGGCGGCACCTGATGGTGAAGTGGCGAATCGCGTTTACGTGGCTCTCTACGTGCATCTCGTTTTCGCGATCACGACGCTCGTGTTCTGGATTGTCGCGATAGGGCATGCCTGGCGCAGTTTTCCGGCCGTGCCGGCCCCGAACGAGCACAGCCCGCGACATCGGCTGTTGGGCAAGCTGGCGGCTATTGACATGACACTTACGGCCCTCACCGGTTGGATATTCTACGTGTTAGCATTTGTGGTCGGCCCGTAGGTTTCGTACGCTGGCAAGTGGTAGCCGTGCGATTGTTTTCCGGGGGGCGCTGTCAGGCAGGTGCAGGTTCGGCAAGCAGTCTCTATCGCCTGCCTGCGAAACCTCGCTGCGTTTGAGCCGTCGCCGAGCTATGCGTCGGCCGATTCGGTCGTTGCGATTCGATTAATCGCATTGAGGAACGCGAGTACGCCGGCTTCGACGCTATCGGTCGAAACGCCTCGGCCGCGGTACACCACGCGATCGTGCTCGAGTTCGATCGTCGACTCGCCTTGCGCGTCTTTGCCACGCGTTACGCTATGCACGCGAAACTCGCGTACGACGCCGGAAATGCCGGTAATCTCTTCGATCGTGCGGAACAGCGCATCGAGCGGGCCGTCGCCGCCGGTAAAGCCTTGCGTAATCGACTCTTCGCCGCGCCGCAAAGTTATGTTAACTGTTGGCGGGGCGCCGGACGTAGCAGAGACATCGAAACTTTCCAGCGACCATACGTCGGAGATGACCGTGATTTGCTTTTCGATCAGCGCCGCAATATCACCGTCGTACACTTCCTTCTTCTTGTCGGCGAGTTTTTTAAAAGCTTCGAAAACGGTCTGCAGTTGTTCGCCGTTCAAGTGATAGCCGAGCGCCTTGGCGCGATCGGCGAGCGCCGCACGGCCGCTATGTTTGCCCATGACCAGGTCGGTCTTGGCGAATCCCACATCTTCGGGCCGCATGATTTCGTAGGTGGTGCGTTCCTTGAGCATGCCGTCTTGGTGGATTCCCGCCTCGTGCGCGAAGGCGTTGCGACCGACGATTGCTTTGTTTCGCTGCACCTGAATCCCGGTTATGTTTGCCACTAGGCGGCTGGTTGGCACCAGGCGCTGTGAGTGAACGCGCGTGTCGATCTGATAATAGTCGCTCCGCGTGCGGAGCGCCATTACGATTTCTTCGAGGGAGCAATTGCCGGCGCGCTCGCCAATACCGTTGATCGTGCACTCGATCTGTCGGGCGCCGTTTTCGATTGCCGACAAGCTGTTCGCGACGGCCAGCCCGAGGTCGTTATGGCAATGAACGCTGATGATCGCTTGATCGATATTCGGCACACGATTTTTTAGGTCGGCGATAACTCGGCCCATGTGCATGGGGGTAGCATATCCAACCGTGTCGGGAATATTGACCGTCGTAGCGCCGGCGGCGATCGCCGCCTCGACCACTTGGCAAAGGAAATCGGGTTCGGTGCGGGCGGCATCTTCAGGCGAAAACTCGATGTTGTCGCAATAGCCTACGGCGCGTTCGACGCCCGCCGTGGCGCGCCCGATGATTTCTTCCTTCGTCATCTTCAGTTTGAATTCACGGTGAATCGCGCTCGTTGCCAGAAAGACATGAATTCGCGGCGATTCGGCGTGTTTGAGTGCTTCCCAGGCGCGATCGATATCCTTGTCGTTGCAGCGGGCCAGCCCGCAAACCGTAACCCCGCGGACCGACTTGGCCACTTCACGAACCGCATCGAAATCGCCAGGCGAGGCGATGGGGAAACCAGCTTCCATGATGTCGACATTCAAGTCGACGAGCGCGTGAGCAATTTCCAACTTTTCGCTCAGGTTCATGCTAGCGCCAGGTGATTGCTCGCCATCGCGGAGCGTTGTGTCGAAGATGCGAACGGTCGATTGATCGGACATCGGCGTGTAGAAATTTCTCGGGGAACGCGTAGGAAAACAAAAAAACCCTGTGGCCAGATCGGCAACAGGGCAAAGCGGTCTTCGAATCCGTAGAACTGCCAGCGTGTGTCAGCACGCTCCCTGTCGCTCGCTCGCGGCGAGCTTAAGTAGTAACAGGTTTTGCAGCTTCGCGGCAGTCATCTTTGATCCAATGCTAGCAAAAAGGGGAGGGAAGCAATTCCCGCCAGCTATCACTCTAGCTGACAGGGGATGGCCGGTCAAGGTTCGCGCGACTGAGACCGACGTCGCCTCGGTACTTCCGTGTCTAAGGGTTCGAGTAGACATCGTACTAAAGTCGCTCTTCACGCATGTTTTCGGCTGTTCTAGAATTGCCGAGCTGCCTTCGTGCATGCAGGCAATCAACTCCCGCGTTGGCAGGAAGGACGCGGCATGGTAGGTGAACATCTGGATCTCACAAGTGGCGATGATCCGGCGCCCCGCCGGCACATCGCGGCGTCGCACAACGAATCGTCCGCCCGACGATTCCTGGGTGTTCATTTCGCTTGCTGCGACGTCTACGCCCGAATCTACATCAACCACGACCAAACCGCTTACGCCGGCAATTGCCCTCGTTGCCATCGCCAGCTTTCGATCGGAATTGGCCCGGGAGGAAGCAACGCGCGATTCTTTACGGCCCATTGAACGGAACGACATTTCTCCTCGCGGTGACGGCGTGGAATTCAATCCACCTCGTCTGCACGCAAATCGACGCATACCAAGTGTCCGCCGGCGTCGCGAGCGTAGAGCAGGCCATGGCTCAAGACCGGCGGCGTCCAGCAAAGTCCGTCGAGAATATCGGCGCGGGAAATCTCTTTGTATTCGTCCGGCGAAGGCTCGACGGTAATCAATTCGCCAAAATCGGTTAAGACAAGTAAGGTGTCGCCGGCCAGAATGACCGAACCGACACCCGTGTCGCGCTCTCGCCACTTTCGTTCGCCAGTTTCAAAGTCGATGCAACAGAGCGTAGCATTCCGCCGGTCGTGTGTATTGCCGTCGATGCCGTAGAGATGTCCGTCAAGAAGAACGCAATTATTAAAGTGATTGCGCATGTTCTTGTTTTCATAAATGCGTTCCAACTCGCCGCCGCTCAATCGCAACAGCGAGCAGCCACGATTGTATCCGGTAGAAATGAAAAACTTGTCGTCAACGACGATCGGTGTTGTAGAATTTGTAGCGAAGCTCGTTTCCCAGGCCGTCTTGGCGATCTCTTTGCCATCGGCAGCGCGCACGAGCAACAGGAAGTCGTTGTTTAATACAGCCAAACCATCTTGTCCGGCATGGCGAAAAGGAATCGCCGAACCGTAACCCGGCCGATACTTCTCAGACTTCCAACGCAATTCGCCCGTACGGCGGTCGTAGGCGGCCAGATGGCCGGCATCGACGATCAACAGATCGTTCCAGAGGAGCGGCGAACTGACGAAACCCCACTCAGGCATCTCTACTTCGAGATCATCGGGCAAGAATCGCGACCAGACTGGCTTGCCGTTGTCTGTCCGCAGGCAGAACAAATGGCCCTCGCGACTGAGCGTATAGACGACTCGGCCAGCAACCGTTGGTGTAGCGCCAGGTCCGCCCTCGTGAAGATGCCTATTTTGCTTGCATGCGTATTCGTGCTTCCAGAGCAGCTTGCCGCTTGAAGAGTCGAAGCAGAAAACGCGGTCGATTCCTCGCGCGTCTTCCTCATCGCTTTCGTTTACCTCGTGTCCCATGGTCAGCAGGCGTCCCTCGCTCACAGCCAGGGACGAAAATCCAACCCCGATTTCGACCTGCCATAGCAAGGCCGGAGGCTCATCCCACTGTTTGCGCCATTTTGTCTCTTGCGAAATTCCGTTGATGCGCGGACCGAGGAATCGCGGCCAATCGTGTCCCGGCGAACGATCGTGTTCCGCGTGAGCAAGTGCAACGACAATTAACAGCGTGGGAAATGCAATTAGTAGCTTACCGTTTGCTTGCAACATGAGATCTCCCTGGGAATGGTGCTTGGCGTATTCTATCGCCGGGCGAATCGCCGTGCCACTGAGGCAGCGAGTCTTTTGCCGATCCAGCCAAGTTCCGTTTCCGCGACGGTGTGAATACTTTCATCGTCTCACCAATTCTCGACTGGTTTGGCGAAGAATTCGGATGCGCGCACGCGACCAAATTGAAGCATGTAGCGGAATAGCTGCAAGAGGCCGCCGCAAGAAATGCCGCAGCGCAGGGCAGGGCAGCGGGAACGGGAACGCATTTTCTCGAGTACGATTGCGGTATCAGCGAGCAGATTTGAGTGCGCCGATTTATCGCCGTTCGCCGCGTTGCTGTCTCGCCCTCTGCTTGCGCAGTCGTTTTCGTTCCGCCTTGCTCAGCTTTCGCCCCGACTCGTCGTATTCGTCATCGTGGCCATCATCACCGACCCACCGAGCGTCGGTCGCGTTTCGTGACTCCGTCGCGTTCGAGGCGCGAGAAATTGTCGGAGTGCGTGGTTCTTCGTGCGCCTTTTCAATCGTCGAGGCGCGGGCGCGTGGCTCCTTAGAGGGCGTCGTCGGCTCGGCGTCGGTGGGCTGTGTATGGACCGACGTGTCGGAATCAGGATCGCTTTGCGTTCTAGATTCCACTTCCCTCTTATTGCGCGCCGCCTTTTTTGAGGCTGCCGCCCTGTCCCGTGAGCGCCTGGGCGCGGGGACTTCACCCGCAGCCTGTAACATGACGCGGCGAGCGTTGATGAGCAGCGAAAAAACGAGCAACCCATTTCCGGTAAGAGTACATGCCATCAAGATCGTGTCGGCAGGTCTGGCAAGTGTGATCCATGATTCGCCGACTGCGATGCCAAAGATCCAGGCTAGTTGGGCGCTCGTGAACAACACGAGGGCCGTGCGATTCTCGCGTAGTTCCAATGCTAGCCGAAGGACGACAGGCCCCAATAGTATGGCAGTCGGACCGAGCCAAGCAACGCTCGACAAAGTTCCCGACGCGCCGAAAGGCAGTAATCGTGCAAGCACATCGCCCAAGATCCTGTGCAGTCCCGTGCTCGCGGATAAACCGGCGATTAGCCACGCCAAGCTGGCTGTACGCCAAATGCGGTACCGGCCATGATAATCGTCCTTGCGATGCCGTCGCACCAAATAGGTGGCGAAGCAAAGCAGGCCTGCAACGGAATACGATGAGATAACAAACCAATTTGCAAAACTACCTGGTCCCGCCGTCGCGATCGCCGCCAAGCGTTCCGGTGCGATCCAAGGCGACAGGGAACTGCTGTAGAGATGCAGCGCCAACACGGCCAACTCGGCCAACAGTACACCGCTGATCACTAGGACGAGTGTGCTGAGTCGCCGCGGAAGAAAGTCACTTACGCGGGGCTGGTCGGCGAGGGCATCCTCGGCATAGGCGGGATTGGCCTGGGCGCCAGCGGGTTTCGCTGTGCTGACCGTCCCAGTGTCGGCGCCCTTCATTTGCTCGGAAAGGACGCGGCGCCGCCTGTCCTGAGTTGCCGAGGCTATCCGTGCCATAGTTTCCGCCAAACATGCCTGCGTATTGAGTGCCGATCGGCGCGCGTAGAATAACGGCGCAACCTGTCGGAGCTACCGGTATCGCGCTGCGTAAAGTCAGCGCATTCCAATGTCCGGACTAAGCACTATTCGGCTATTCCACCGCGATGTCTAGAGTGCGCGAACGCGAGACGTTCGATTCGCGTTAATCTCTGCGGGTCAGGCGGGATTCGCGGCGATCACTTGGTTTGATAGCACGCCAATTCCCTCGATTTCCACCTCGGCACGATCGCCGACTTGCAGGAAGCGAGGGGGATTTCTCGCCATGCCCACGCCAGCCGGGGTGCCGGTAAAGAGCAAATCTCCGGGGCGCAGCGTAGCTACCGACGACAGATAGGAGACTAAGTAGTCGACGGGAAAAATAAGCTGGCTTGTGGAAGAATTTTGCAGCACTTCGCCGTTGAGCCGAAATTGAATGGCAAGATTTGCTGGGTCTGGAATCTCGTCGGTCAAAACCAAGGCCGGTCCGCAGGGCGCGAAACTATCAAACGACTTGCCCAGCAGCCATTGTTTGCCGGGCTTTCCCTTTTGCCAGTCGCGCGCCGAAACATCGTGTCCGCACGTATAGCCGGCGACATAATCGAGCGCCTCGTCACGGGCAACATTTTTCGCCGTGCGCCCGATGACAACGACCAATTCAGCTTCGTAATCGACCTGGTCCGACTGCGGTGGAAGAACGATCGGATCGCCATGAGCGCGCAATGTGGAGGGGAATTTATTAAAGATGACCGGTTCGTCGCCGGCTTGAGCGCCGGTTTCTTGGGCATGATCGGCATAATTCAACCCGACACAAATAATCTTCTCCGGATTTGTAACCGGAGGAAGCCAGCGGACCGAGTTTGGCAGTTCCATCGCGCTGTCAATCGCATCGCGAACCCGGTCGAGCGACTCGGCGCCCATCTCGAGCAAGGTTCGCATATCGCGAGGCAATCCGGTCGCAGTCGAGCTGATGTCGCACCAGTGCCCGTCGCGCTTGGCGGCGATGCTAGGGCCGGAGTCGGAGAGAAAACTAGCCAAACGCATTTCGCTTCACTCCCCATCATCAATTTAAGGAGAAAATGGCCACAATTGCGCAGTCGACACGCCACGGTACGATACTCGATGGTTAACGGCCTGACAAGCGACAGAATCAGCACAACCGCGCTCGTCGGCATAGGTTGTCATGGCTCCCTTCACGGCGAACTTCGCGGTTGTTCGGGTGCATGGCGAGTTTGCCCTTCATCTAGTCGTGGCCTAGGTTTTGGCATAGCACTCGGTCGTTAGCGCGCCTGCGATTGCTGAGTCGAATGACATTGTGATTTGCGGGAGTCTTCGTACGGGGACGCACGGCAATTCATCCTTGATTTGCCACAACCATGACCGCCCTTGCCGCGTCGTCCCCGTTTGAAGCTTTCTGCAACGCAGGGAAGTTTTGCTGATCCTGCCTCGGAAACGGGGCGACAGGACCTACGAATGACCCAACTCGATCCTCAACACGCTTCAGCCGGCGTCGAACCCTCGACCAGCGATGCTGCGCGCTTGGACCACGGCATTCACGAACTCTCTGCCCTGCTGCGAGCGCTCGATGAATCGGCCGCAAATAGCGGTCGCGGCGGTCGTGAAATGACGCCGCACGAGAATCAGTTGGTCCAGGTGCGTTTGGGCATCGCGAGTAGTCTATTCATGGCGTTGCGCTGCAAGCATGCAGCGACTGCGTCGCACTCGCTGCGCGTAGCGCTGGGCTGTTCGGCGTGGACGCTGGCGATGGAGATTCCCGACTATCTACGCGATCAGATCGAAGTTGCCGCGTTGCTGCATGACGTCGGCAAAATCGGTGTTCCGGATCACATCTTGCTGAAACCCGGAACTCTTTCGCCCGACGAAGCACTCTTGATGGATCAGCACCGTCAGATGGGGCTGCAAATCCTGGGGTGCTGTTGTGCGCCCGAAGAATTGCTCGATATCGTCACTTACGCTCCGGCGTGGTTCGATGGATCGCGAGGAAGCTTTGATCGTAGCGGCAAGGAATTGCCGTTGGGGGCTCGCATTCTTGCTATTGTCGATGCGTTCGATTCGATGACCACCGATCATGTTTACCGGCGAGCTAAATCGCGAGATCGGGCGTTGGCCGAGTTGTTTGAATGCGCCGGAACGCAGTTCGATCCCGAACTGGTGCAGATCTTTTGCGAATTGCACGCCCGGCAGAACATCAACCTCCAGTCCGACGTTTCGCAGCGTTGGTTGGAATCGCTCGTACCGGATCTTGCGAATCAAAATTGGCAGTTGCAGTCGCCAGAGCAATCGCCGGCGGCCGCGCTGCCGCATCCGTTGTTTCAGCAAAAACTGCTCGACAACATGCACGATGGCGTGGCGTTTGTCGACACCCAGGGAAAGATCTTCCTTTGGAATACTGGCGCCGAGCGGCTGACCGGCATTTCGGGTGAAGCGGCTTTTCACAAGTTGTGGATGCCGGAAATGCTCGAAATGCGGAACGAAAAGGGGAGAATCGTTCGCACGGAAGAGTGCCCCGTTGCTCAGGCGTTGCAGACCGGGATGCAAACCTTCGGCCGTTTCCGCATTTTATCGCGCGATGGGAAAGAGCTGCCTATCGACGTTCAGGTGATTCCGGTAACCGGGCGCGATGGAACGAAGTATGGCGTGACTGTTCTGTTGCACGACGCCTCGAACGAGACGTCGCTCGAAGAGAAGTGTGAGAATCTGCATTCGCAGGCAACGAAAGACCCGATGACTCAAGTGGCGAACCGCGCCGAGTTCGATCGCGTTCATCCGTTGTTTATCAAGGCGCATGTCGAGAGCGGCTTGCCTGCGAGTCTCATTATATGTGATATCGATCACTTCAAGCAGGTGAACGACAATTGGGGGCACCCGGCTGGCGACGATGCCATTAAGACATTCGCCAAGCTGTTGCAAAGCTATGCGAAGCACGGCGATCTGGTCGCACGCTACGGCGGTGAAGAGTTCGTCATGCTCTGCGCCGATTGTAACAATGCCTCGGCGGCGTCGCGGGCGGAAACGATTCGTCGAGCGTTGATGGAAATTCCCCAAGCGCAAATGAACGGCCGCCATATCACGGCCAGCTTTGGCGTAACTGAAAACCAGCCCGGCGACACGCCTGCCACGATGCTGCGTCGCGCTGATCGCGCCTTGCTGGAAG
>JAGQOS010000113.1 GCA_020427265.1 Planctomycetales bacterium | reverse complement strand
CCCGTATAGTGGAGCATCACGACGTCTTCGGGTTGAATCAGAATACGTTCACGATTGTCGAGCGACGCTTGTTTGAGGTCGACATGGATCTTGATCTGCTCGCCCGAGGCAAGCTGCCGCAAAATAATCACGCGTGTGGGCGGCACAATGTTGCCTGGTCCGCTGCGGAAGTTGGTGGCCGCTGCATTCGCGCCGGCCGGACCATTGATATTGCCGTTGGCCATGGCGATCGCGCCGATCACATCGAGATCGGTATCGCGTGGCAACTCAATGCGCGCCCCCTTCAGCAAACCGCCCACGTAGAAATACTCGGAGTCTCGCGATTCGATGAATACCACGTCGCCATCGCGCAGCACGACGTCGTCGGGACCGAACATCAGCGGTTCGCCGGGGCAAACGCGGAGCGGAATGCGAATCACTTGTGTGCCATTAGAGTTCATGCTGGCCAGTTGCTGCGGGTCCATGCCCTGACGCAACTGCTCGGCCGCCGAAAATCCGGGCGTGGTCGTATTGCGCAACACCCAAACTTCGTTCTTGGCGTCGACACCGGGCAGGCCGCCGGTGGCGATCAGCGCGTGGAGCACGTCGTTTTCGTAGGCCGGCAACTCGATCACCGCGCCGCTGCCGTGCTTGGCCAACAGCGTGGTGTCGCCTCGAATCAGCGAAGGCGCGTCGGCAGGAGAATCTTCGCGAAGCACCATCACTCGATGCGTGCGAGGTTTAATCAACGAGACGGTGATGTGATCACGCCCCGGGCGTAAGATTCCCTGGTTGTCGACATACTCGCGGCGCAACGCTTCGGCCACATCGGTGATAGTCCGTCCGCCGACGGAAATTGGCGATACGAGCGGCAGATTGATCGTGCCATCGGGCCGCACAACCACCGGATGCCCGACGGCCGGTTGCGAAACGTAGCGATCGCCGGCGCCCTGCGAGAATTGGAACGGAGGCGGTTCCAGGTGGCGGGTCTGTTCGTCGATCGCGCCGATGACCGTGGGGATATGGATGCCCAGCGTATCGCCAGGTCCGAGAATGTATTGGTCCGGCGGCGATTGACGTAACAGCGTGAAGTCGATGGGAACGGCGCCCGACTTGGGAGCGGCAAGCCAACATTCAGGCAAACGTCGTACCGGTACGGCTTGGCGAAGCGACGCGACGCAACCACTCGATGCCAGGCTAACGGCAACCAGCAGAAGTAACAGCGGGCGGGAGTGCGTGCTGAAAGGAACGGTTCTTCGCATCGTGATTCACCTGTAAATCGATGAGTGTGAGGACTCGGTTGTCTGGGATAGTCGTGACCGGAAACTCGCAAAGCTTACGGACGAATCGGCTGCTCGAAACCCACCTGCTGCAATTGCGAATCGTAGCGCGGGCCGAGCGCCGATGTCGGACGAATCGGACGTGTTTCGGCAACTTGAATCGGTTCGGGTTCCACCGGCGGCAGGCTTTGGATCGTGGCTCGCGCGTCGGACAGAGGCGGCGACGCGTAGTCGATAATCGGCGCGACCGGTTCGGCGATCGTCGGGGTCGTCTCTTCCACGGGCATTGCCTGAGCGGGGAGCACGGGTTGCGAAAACGTGGCGCAACTCGAACAATTCGAGCAACCATTGCCACAGCAATCGGCCAGCGGCGAAGTCGGGATGACGTTGTACAATCCCACGCCATCGCGGTGCGCCGCGCTCGCGCCGAGCAGGTAACCTTCGTACCAGGCTGCGATTCGCTGCGCGCCGTCGGCGTTCTGATACTTGATGGCCCAATACGACTGGGGAGGCAGGACCGGTGGCTGGCCGTCGCTGCCCCTCGCGACATCGTAATACGCCTGCCGCCACCCGCGTTCAAAGTCGCGCGCCGTCGGTCCGCCCTTTTGCGCACAAGGGTCTTCCTTGAACGCGTTTTCGGCCAGCTTTTTCGTCCAACGCCGGCTCTGGTGTTCTTGGAACTGGGCGCATCCCGAAAGCGATGCCAGCACGGCAATGCAGACGACTAGTTTTTGCAAGGAACTGTTCACGTTCTTCGCGATCCTTTGCTGGAAGAATCGTTACAAGTGGATTATTTCCCCGAGGGATAAAGTCCGCGTCAAACATATCGACTAGAAGAATCCTCATTCTCCGAACAATTGTTTCGACCGGTAAAACCTTATATAGAGCCCCCATCTTGACGCGCGTGGTCGCCGCCTTCGAGATTCGCCACACGGCCGGAAATGCTCGCACAAACGGGCAAAAGGTTCTGTTTCAATACGAAAACAGGGCGTTGGCCTGCTGGCCTCGCTCGGGCGGCCACGTTTCTCGCAGGCTTTGCCTGGCAGAGGCGGTTTGGGTTTCGACGGGAGAAGGTCGGAAACTGGGGCGCCACGAGAAGTCGTGGCGTTTGCGATTTTTCTCGGCCGCGTCAGATGAGATGACACGGTAGGCAGCTCTCAGGCTAACTGCCAACGAATTACCGGAAATAGAGCATCCGCCTTAGGGCGGCGCAATTACAATAGAGGACGGCATTCAGACGCCGCGCCGGGTTTCCCTCCCGAGATCGCCACCGTGCGGCTCGCGATTCGGTGCTGGCAGCGTATCGCCGAATCCGCCCCCTGCAAGCCGACTCCGCTCCTGAAAACCGGTTCCAGCGCCGGACCGTGCCACCTGGGAATGGGGAATTTACTGCGCGGCGGGTTGGTAATTTCGGAAATCTTCAGAATTTCCACAGTTTGCTATATCGCATGGCCGACTGGCTATCTACATTACTGAGCCCTACAGAAACGATCCAAAACCATTTGAAGCCATTGCCAGGAGCAGAACGATGAGCGCCGAACGAATTGTCTGGGAGAATCAGGAGAAGAGCCGCCGCGTGGAAATGGTTCTCGACTTTGTAACCAAGTCGGGTCATCTCCATCTTTCCTCGATCCGTCCCATTTCGGTCAGCTTTTACCGTCCTGGCACCAAGTCGGTCGAGCGCACGATCCACGTGCATACGGAAACCGGTCGCCGGCTTCTCCGCCGCCAGTACCTGGCCAGTTGCGATGCTCAAGCAACGCTCGACCATGCGATTCATACGCAACGCACACTGCGCGACGAGCTGACGATCTCGATGGCTGTCTGATCGTTCGACATCGTGTCGAACTTAGCCGTGGCATTGGCGGGCGCATCGTCGCATCGCTTCCGTTCGCTGCGCGCTACAGCGTACTCAGCTTCGACATATTGATCGTGATTCCCTGAAAGGGAACCACTCCGTAGACACCGCGCGTAAAGACTTGTTCGATGAACTCGTCGGCGATCTGAATGGGTGTCTTGGGTACCACGATCAGATCGGAATCGCTGAGCCAGATTTCGTCGGCTGGGCAGGGGCGCTTTCCGTAGAGCGCTCCCTGCAGATCGAGCATCGTCGCCATCAGCCGCCAATCGTCGCCGCGACGGAAGACGACCACTTGTCGCAAGTTCGCTCCGACGCGAAAGCTGCCTGCCAGGGCGATCGCCTGCATGATGGAGGTCGGCCCTTCCATTTGAAAACGCCCGGACTGATTCACTTCGCCTACCACGTAGACAAACCGCGGCGCTCGTTGCGCTAACAGCGGCGTGACTTCGATGCCGGGAATTGTGGCCGCATACCGCGCGTCGATTTCGCGTTTCAGTTCGTCCAGCGTCAGGCCCTGGGCGTGAATCGGGTCGATCGCCGGTAGGCGAATGATGCCGGCCGGTGTGACGCGCACGTTCAGTCGCTGGCCGCCTTGCCCGCCGCGGGCGTCGACCGTGTTACGCAAGTCCTCGAGTTTCGCGTTCACTTGGATTGGCGCCACGGTGATCGCCGGAATTTTGTAGAACCGCTTGTAGCGCTCTTCCAGGTCGTCGCGCAGTTGGGAGATCGTGCGGCGCGTCGCCCGCACTTGTCCCAGCAGGTGCAGCGTAATCGTGCCGTCGGGCTGTACGATCGCAGTGCGATTGAGGCGTTCGTCGGAGTACGATTGAATCTCGATCTGGTCGCCCACGCTCAATTCGTAGGGTTTCGAAATCTCCTCGCGCGTGAGGCGAAAGAGAAAATCAATTTCATCATCCACCCGCAAACGATATTCGTCGACGTGCGCCGTACGCGCGTGGCCGACATACTCGCCTTGGGCAAACTGCTGCCACGGAATCAGGCGCATCTCCCGCCAGCGCGCTTCACGATCGCGGCAACAGGCGCCGTCGGCGCAGTCGATTCCGCAGATGGCGTGTGGAGCCGCCGGCCCCAACGACTGACAGGGCTGCACCTGGTAATCGACCATTCGCCGTGCGGGCGTTGGCGCTGCAATCAGCCGTGGCTCGCACGGCAAGGTTGGGGAATGGCTTGTTGGCTTCTGGTCTTGTGCCGCCACATTGCCAGGCCGGCTCGCGTCGCCGCGCAAAGAGAAGCCGGGATATGCAATGATCGCAGCCAGAATTGCCAAACCCAATGTTGTTCGTTTCATGGTCTCTTGCCTTTGTCACGCACTTGGCGTTCAACGCGTTGTGCTGCGCGAGGTCTGTCGGGCGAACTCGGCCGGGTTGGTCCATTGTACGGCTGTCGGCGACGAAGCGTTTCCGGCCACCGTGGCCGAACCCTGTTCGAGCATCTTGGCTTGGGCCAAGGCCGCATTGGCCAGGCGTTCATCGCCCAGACGCTGATTCACTTTGGCCAAATTCCGCCAGGTTGTCGGTTCGGCTTGCAGACGCACGCTGTGGGCTAAAACATCGCGGGCTTCACGAAACTGACCGAAGCGGGCGAGCAGCACGCCCAGTTCATTGGCCGCCATGAAATTGTCTTCCGCCGCCATAAGCGCCGACTGGTGGTAGACAACGGCTTTGCTTTCGGCAGCCGAGTTGCGTATGGCGTCTTGCTCGCTGAGTTTGGATTCAATGCGGCCCAGGCCGTAGAGCGCCATCGACGCGGCTCGACCATGGCCAGCGGCAGCGGCCAGTTGGCGTTGAGCGAACGTGTAGTAGCGTTGCCGGGCTTCCAACATGGTTAGCGTATCGAGTTCCTCCGCTGGCAGAATCTCCGTGCGATGCGAAGACACAAGAATCGCTAGATCGAGATCCGCCTCGACCACGGTTTGCTCCAGCACAAAGTCGTCGGATTCTTCGAGCGCCCGCAGACCGGCGGCGAGCGACTGGTTATGCGCCTTGGTCTTCTCGATCAGGTCTGTCGCCGTGGCCAGGATCTTAAGCGCTTCGATGAACTCTCCGCGCGCCGAAAAATAGGCGCCGCGATTTCCCAAGCCAAAGCCCGCCTGGACATGACGCGCCGCCAAAAGCTCGGTGGCTGAAAAATCGTGCGATACAACAGGCGCCGGCGAAAGAGCCGGTGCGCGGGGCGAATCGTTCGCCCGGTCCATTGCTGGCGGCGCCGGAAACGCCTCGCCAGATGGAACGTCGCGTACGACTGCCGCGGGCAACCGTTCGACAGAAAGCATGGCCCGAGCATCACCCGTCGCGGGAAGACGTATGGGTTCCAATCCTTGGGGCGTTGCTTCCGCGGCTTCGTCGGTCGGAGGAAGCGTTTCCAAGGCGATCGACGGCACGCGCTCGATGTCTGCCGCTTCAACGACCGGCAGTTCGATGGGCGCCACGTCGACCGCAGGCAAGCGATTCATGGCCACCGAGCCAGGTTCGACTAACTCGGGCAACCGTGTTACTTGGGGCAACGGCGCGAGGGCCGCATCGGCAGGCTCGACCGTGGGAAAACGCAGCGGCACATCGGCCGTGGGAATCGCCAGCCCGATCCCAGCCTGCTGGGGTCGATCACCGGCGACCGCCAACTCGGGCGAATACAATTCGGCTACGTGCAGCAGTGTCCAAAACAATGCCGCCGCCAACGCGATATGGATGAATCGCTGCATTTCCCGTCCGTGGTTCGTAAGCCTATACTCCTTCACCGCGCTGGTTCCTCCCGGCGCGCGAAACGGTCGTAGTTTTCCCTTTCGTCTACGGCGCGCAGCGGTGATCAGTAATTCAACACGCTCCGGGAGAGGTCGGCTTCGCCAAGCCGGAACACTCGTCAAAGACCGTTTCAGCCGTTCGGTAAAACCTTCAAAGCCCCTAGGAACCGGTTGGCAGGCGAACGCGGTAGGAAAGGAGCAACCAATGTTCCAGGTGCAGGCGGCACAATGGCGCGATGCCCTACGACCGTTACAGGCGGCACGGTTCAGAAGAGACGCTTTTGGGGCGAGGGAACCAGCGGCCGCGCATTCCATCCCAAGCCGCAAAGATGATCGGCGAAGCTCTCGGGTCCATGCGTGCAATAGATTTCGCGCGGCTGCACGCGATCGACGAGTTGTACGAGTTCGTCGAAGTCGGCGTGATCGGAAAGCGCCACGGCATGGTCGACTCGCAGCCGGTACTTCGTGCTCGGGTGCGCTGCCCAACCGGTGACGGCGATCGAAACCGGCGAAGGAAGCCCAGGCAATCGAAAGGCCTTGGAGTTCCTGGGCGGCGTGACGACCGCATGGCCCGGAATCCAGTTGCGCTCGTAGCGGTGAAAGCTTCCTAGCTCGACCCCGCACGACTGATACAACCGACTGATTTCATAGATTTGCGGATGCTGCTGGACAGGGATTCCCGCCGCGGTCAGGATTCGCGTCACTTCCTGCGACTTGCCGAGGACATAGGCATGAATCACCGGCGCACGTTCGGCGGCCAGGGCCTGGTTGACCAGCGCGAGGAGTTGATCGATCGAATCGTCGCGCGGCGGCAGCCGGTATTCGGGCTTGCCGAATGTCGACTCCATGATCAGGATGTCGGCGCGCGGCGGATCGGCCTGCCGCGCCGTGGCGCTGGGAGAGAGTTTGAAGTCGCCCGTGTAGAGCAGCGACGTTCCGCCTTCTTCCGCCAGCAGCATCGCCGAACCGAGACAATGCCCAGCCGCGAAGGTAGTCAGACGCAGATCGTTCCAAACCGTGGGTTCGCCATAGGGCATTTCCAGCACGGCCCGCCGACCACAGCGATGTTGGTACAAAACCGACGTGGCGGGTGTGCAGAGCGCCAGTTCATGGCGTCCCATGTGGTCGGCGTGGGCATGCGACACGAAACCGCGCGCCTGGCGTCGCTGGACATCAAGGGCCAAGCGACTCTTGGTCAAGAACAGACCGCGATCGTAGTGAAACACCGAGCGTTTAACTCTTGACCGGGGAAACGAGCCGGCCTTTGGAACTCAGTCCGGCTTGCTTCCAGAGATCGCTCAAGCGATCGGCGACCGTCTTCACGAGCGCGTCGCGACCTCCTTCGCCCAAATGCTCGCGGCTAACTTTGGGAACCAGTGGCCCTTCGTAGCCCATTTCGGCCAGCATGGTCAGCGCGCGAACCGCATCGATGCAGCCGGTCTCGCCCGGCAGGAGCCGCTGCGATTCGTCGATCTGCTCGAGGTCGGCGTCGACTGGAAGGTCGGACAGCACGACCGCGGCGATTTTATCCGGTGACAACAAACCGAGTTGCTCCAGGTCGCCGCCACCGACGTAGATTTGCCACAGGTCGGCAACCACACCCACGTTGTCGGCGACACACATTTTGACCAGTTGCACGAGCGCGTCGAAGGAAGCTAGGAACGACATCGCCCGGTTCTCGCGGCTGGCCGCGACGGCGTCGAACTCCAAACCGAGCATTACGCCGTGCGGTTTGAGCACATCGGCCAGGGCGGAGATCCTTTGCCTCGCGCGTTCGAAGTTTTGATGATACGGCATTTCGTCGCTGGCCGGATCAATGCGCACGAGAGCAGCGCGACAGTTTACGCTGGCGGCCAATTCGGCAAGCTTTCCGGCTCGTTCGACATCGGCATCGAACGAATCGCGTCGTGCGAAATCGTCGCCCAATTCAAAGGGGAGCCGAAACGCACCCACCTGGATACGCGCGCTGGCGATCAGGCGTTTCGCGTACGCGACATCGTTCTGCTCGACCTGCTCGGCGAACTCGTCGATGTCGAGGTCCATGCCTTTGAACCCGTGCGACAGGGCCAATTCAATCACTTCGCTATGGCGTCCCGAAACGCCGAGATAACCAACATTCAGATTCTTATACAACGGTGAGGGCTCCTGGATGGCCGTCGCTCCAAAGAATGCGGGCGGCGGCGAAATCTATCGATAATCTGCCGGACGATGTCCAAAATTCGCCGGCAATTCCCATACTTTCTCCAAGTATCGCAAATTTCTGAATACCTTCCTAGGGCTGATTCCCACGGGCCCGATTCGCACAGGCTATACTTGAGCCTCGCTTGCCCAAGTTGATGGCTGCCGGCAACGAGTAAGCGTGCCGGGATTGCGAACCGAGTTGCAGACCACCGGTAGTTCGCTTCCCGACCACCGAAATTGCACCCCCCGCTGAGGCACGGCAAATGGGCCTGGTAGAAATCTTAATCCTGGCAGTCGTTCAGGGCCTGACCGAGTTCTTGCCGGTCAGTTCCTCGGGCCACCTGGTCGTAGCCGAGGCGGTCTTGCAAGCACTCGGACGCGGCGACACGCTTCCCGATCTCGAATTGGTGGAAGTCAACATCGTATTGCATCTGGGAACGCTGCTGGCGGTAATTGTCTTCTATTGGCAGCGGGTCTGGCGTTTGCTCGGCGAAGATCGACGGGTTGCCGGGTTGCTGATTGTGGGCACGCTACCGGCCGTGGTCGTTGGCTTGCCCTTGAAGAAGCTCTTCCCAGCCGTGCTGACGAATCCGTTGCTGGCAGGCGCCATGTTTTTCGTAACCGCGGCGATGCTCATTTGGGCCTCGCGCCGTCCGCCGGGTGACGGCGAGTACATGCAATTGACCTGGAGCAAGTCGCTGTTGATCGGCGCTTGGCAAGCCTTTGCAATTCTGCCGGGCGTTTCTCGCAGCGGTTCGACGATTGTCGCCGGTCTTTCCTGTGGGTTGAGCCGCACGCACGCCGCGACGTTTGCGTTTCTGCTGGCGATACCCGCCATCGGCGGCGCCGGTGTGCTCGAATTGCTCGACATGTTCGACGCGGAACCATCGGGAACGCCTTGGACCTATCTGGTTGCCGGCGCCGCAGCTTCGTTTCTTGTGGGCCTGGGGTCGCTCTGGCTTTTGATTCGTATAGTGGAGCACGGCCGGTTGGCGCTGTTCGCCCTGTGGTTGATTCCGCTGGGAATCGCCGTTACGAGCTGGCAACTGGGGTTCTTTTCGATCTGACCGGGTCGCATTGGCCGTCGCCGGGAGAACTTCAAGGTCGCTCGTCTGGTCGATATTTCGGCCCGTTGCGGATGCAGCTCGCGGAGAACGGTCGGCCGAGAACATGGACCTGCCCCTTTCGCCATTGACTTTGCAATCATCCTGCCGCCCGCCAGCCAATTGGCCTGAGACGCATTGTGCGGTATAATCTAGAGATTAGCGTTCACAGGCATGGGCTTGTTTGCCGATGCCAGATTATCTTGGAACGTGTTTGAAATTCGCATTCTGCCCCGATGGTTACTGGCTCAAGGCGTGGCGTGCCAAGCAGGCGATTCCACAAGATTCGCCGCTGCCGCACAACGGCGCGACGATTGGTAGCCGGGCGACCAACGGAGAAGTGGGGATTCCAAAACACGACCTTCGGGGGCGAACTGGGTTCGACCGGATGGGTGAAGTGTTCGTGGCGTGTCGTGGTTGGTCAGTTGGCCACGTTAAAAGCTGACCGCAAATTTCAATTGCCGAAGGTAACTTCGCACTGGCTGCCTAGAGATAGGTAGTCCGGGCTGAGGGCTTTTGTCGGAGAGGCCCAACTGCTCGTCACCAATTCCGAATCGCTTCGAGTCACTGCTGGGCACGCTCGAAGTTAAACACGTTCCCGGCTAAGCCGCAGCGGACCAGGTCGACAAGGGCCGTTGCGGACAAAAATTAAAAAGACGACTACACACGTAGAAGCGGCCATGGAGACATCACGGGACGCGGGTTCGATTCCCGCCGCCTCCATTAACATGACCACTTGCTGGCTGCAGCAAGTGGTCATGTTTCATGGGTAAAACGTGATTTGGATGGGCATGCTCGACGTGTCTGGGAAGACCTGAGAGCTAAATTGTCCGATAACAGGGTCTGAAAGAGTCCGATAACGCCCTGTCGACCAGTCCGATAAGCGACCACTTGCTGCCTACTCCCCGCCCGAGACACGGAGCAGGCAGACGATGTCGACGCGAACGCGAAGACGCTGGAAACCGGATCAGACCGGTGTGTACTTTCGCCAACTCGGTTGGCGAGTGAGCAAGAGCGGAAGGCTCGCCCAGCACAAGTTCCGACTTGGCAAAGACCGCAACGAAGCTCAGCGACGGGACCGGAAGCTGCGTCAACTCTGGGAAGGAATCGAGGCGTTGTCGAGTGACCAGCCGCCACGCTGGGATGCCTTCACTCTTGACGCAGCTAGGCAGATTGCCAAGGGCAACGATCGCGTAGCAGTATCTCGCAATGGGCAAGAGGCCGAAGAGTACGCCGCCTACGTGCACCGACTGCAGATCGACTTCCCAATGCTCTCCCTTTATGCCTCCGACGAGGCGGCCTATCTCACTGGGGCACAGGTTCTACGGATCAGAACTGAACTTGTCCAGGATTCGTACGCAGACAAAACCGTCGCATCTGGGACTGTTGTCAACCCTTCCGTCGCCGCCTCCACGTCGAGCCCCAAGCGTGGTCCTCGACTTCACGCCGCTTTCCGAAGCTACATTGAGTGGATCCGTGAGGAGTACCGTCAGGAAAGCGAAGGCGACCTTTCGGCGTATGGGCGTACCAAGATCCGCCAAGTCGAGACGATGATCGACCGGCACAAGAACGTGCCGCTGGCGAGCATTGACCAAGAGGCCGTGGAAGCAATGGTCCGGTATTGGCGACTCCGCCCAGCCAAGAAAGGTACGAATCGGCCAATCGCTCGCAAGACTGCCCAAAACTTAATCGGTGAAGTCAAGCGGTTCTTTCGCTGGTTACAGCGATCAAAAGCGTACGCCTGGCAGGAGCCGATTGACTTCGGCTGCATCAAGGCGACGGTCGGTCGCGACGTCGCCCAACAGCAGCGGAAACTGGCACAGGTGGATACCTTCAGCTTGGACGAACTCACCCGACTTAACCATCACGCCAGTCCGCTGGAACGCGTTTTCTTGCTGCTGGGCCTCAATTGCGGTTTTGGTGCGGCAGAGATTGGTAGCCTGCTTGTCAGCGAGCTCTTCTTCCGCCAGGCCCATGACCCCCATCACCAGGAAATGCTCCACTACCGTACGACCGACGACGATTCTTTCATCAAGAGGGTTCGTCGTAAGTCCGGTGTCTACGGCGAGCATCTGTTGTTTGCTCCAACCGTTCAGGCATTGGAGTGGGCTTTGCGGCGACGGGCAGAATCAGAGCACTCCGACCGAGATGGACACGTCCTGCTTACTAAGAGCGGAGCACCGTATGATCAGCCGACTCAAGGCGGCAACCGCAACCAGCTGATCCCCAATCGCTTTGCCGACCTTCGGCGACGAGTAGCGAAAGAGGGTGAGCCGGTCGCCAATCTCTCCTTCGGCAAGCTACGCAAGACGGCCGGCGATCTCGTCCGCCGTTTCTCTGACGGCGAAATTGCCGGCGTCTTCCTATGCCACGGTTCTCCGGTCGTCACCGACAACCTGGCCGACGTTTATACCAACCGGCCTTTCGGCAAGGTATTCCGGGCCATCCGCGAGGTCGAGGCGTACCTGGCTCCGGTCTTCGCGGCTGCCGACACGGCAAATAGCCAGTCGTAGCTGCTGAGAAACAACGATTTTAGGAAAATAGTTATTTTGGGTATTGCAATACCCAAAATACATGGGATACTAAGAAGTATAGGGCGAGATTTTCGGCAACAACGTTTTACCGAGAGTTCTTGCTCGGTGAAATGAAGCCATAACGCCACGACGGCCACCGCTGGGATGCAGCTGGTGGCCTTTTTTATTGGGCGGCCACGACCGCTACCATCAATGACGATCCTGATTTCTACGAT
>JAGQOS010000112.1 GCA_020427265.1 Planctomycetales bacterium | reverse complement strand
CTGGAACTGGTTGATTCGTTATTCGCTTCGCCGGCAGGCCCTTCGTAAACGGCTTGTGCGACATCCGTCGACACAACAAACCGCACGGGGCGATCGAGATCGATCGGAATTGTAATTTCCATTTCGGATTGCAGCACGCCGTTCGCCGCAGCAAGCTGATCCATCCCGAATGTCTTTGAACCGAGCAGCATCCGTTCGCCCGGAACCTGGCTCGATTCCATCCAAAGCTGCTGCGTGACGGCGGTCGAAAACGGCTCTCCGGTCGGATTCTCGGTTCGCCAGCTTACTGCCAACGCCTGACCGGGCCGAAGGCGATCGGCGTCGCGCGGGCCGACTTCTGTGACGACGAGATTCGGCAACGGCGGAAAGTCGAGATCGATGGGGCCGAACAAGCCGATGTTGTTCGACTCATCCTCTTCGGGCTGCGTGTCGCCCGCGTCGGTCACAACGATCAGGTAATAGGCGCCCGGCCCCAGCGAGGATTGCAGCGGCAAGGATACGTCGACCATGCGAGTCTGGACGGCGGGGTCTTCATCACCAACTGGCAGACGATATCCAGTCTTGCCGAATAACTGGTTGACCGGCGCCAACAGCAGCAGCGCGTCGTCGCGATCCAACACCGGATCGGTGGAAAGGTAGACGGCGTCGTTCCAGGTCTTGGTCGTGGCGGCCGGTTCCAGGTTGCGGGACTCGTAGGAAAGTTGAACTACATCGCCAAAGTGTGCGTTGGATGCGACATCGACAGGTATGACGACCAGATCGGGAAAACCTTCGTTGATGAGATCATCGGCGGGAAGGGGAAACGGCAACCGCATGGCGTCGTCCGGTAATTCGCCCGGATCGCCATCGCCGTCGCCGTCCATGGGATTTTCGGCTTGATCGAGAATGTCGGGTCCGATCGACAACGCGTAGTCCCCGTGTACCGATTGCGCCGCGAATTGCAATTCCAAACGGTCGCCAGCGATCGAGAGGGACTCGAACGCCGCGGCGATTTCTTCGCCGTCAGGATTCGAAAGAGCGAAGTCATTTGCGTCGACCGAATCTTCGTTCAAGAATTCGCTGAATAGCAACGATGCGCCGACCAAAGCGCCCGCGTCGTCGTAGACGGGCGCGTGCTCGACGACGACTGGGCCAGACACGCGGAACTCGCCGGCGAAAGGCTCGTTTCCGACGCCATTGAGATTTGCGACTGCTCCCTCCGCAAGGCTGTAATGATACGTTCGTACGCCGTCGGGCACATCCAGCTCGAACCGAACCAAACGTCCGTCCAGCACATTCAGCCCAGTCACAATCGCGCCCCCGTCGATCACCAGATCCGCAACGTCGAGCGTTGTGACGAGCAAGTTTTCGGAAAACCTCAGCGTCACGGCGCTCGGTGGTGTGGCGAATCGACGTACGTCGTCGAGCGACGATTCGGCAACGCGTAGGACGTTGTCGGTCGTCGCGTCCTGGCGATCGATGGCTACCAGGTATTCGCCGCGGGCCGGAGAGTCGCCGTTCGCCGCCGCGATGATTTCGAGCGTATAGGCTCCCGCCGCGTCGTCCGGAACAACGAAGTCGATGCGCGAAACGGCGCCGTTCGCGTTCGAGTCGGTCCCTTCCAGGCGTTGGCCATTCGGCGCGATCAGCGTGGCGTGCGGCAGCAGCGTGTTGAGATTCGACACGCCGGGACGAACGGTTTCCACGCGGATGTTCACCGTTTCGCCAGCCTCCAAATCGAGGCGGTATCGGTCGGAGTGCTGCGAAAGCCAGAAATCGGCGATGCCGTTGCCATACGCTTCGGCGACCAGCCGATCTCCGGTCACACGAAAGTCGTCAACGATTCCGCTCGCGATTTCGTCGCTCGCCGCGAGGCGCCATTGTCCGTCGAGGCCGAGTTCGAAGTGATGCAACTGGTCCGATTCGCGGTCGACGTCCGCTGCTCCAACGACAAGCCCCGCGAGGCTCAAGCCGAGTGCGCGGCCGAAGAGTCGTTGTCCGTCTGGGGCGGCAATCGTTTGCACGCGCTCCCATCCTGCCCCCGTACGACGATAGAGCACGACCTGACCCGCGTCGCTCACCTCGGCGTCGTGGGAAGGGTCGCCCACAGCCAGCCAGTCGCCATGAATCGCCACCTCGCTTCCCAGTCGCGTTCCCCGAGGATCGTACCAAAAAGCTTCTTCCCAAGGGTCAACAGTGACTGGGATCCGCTGTTCTCTCGTCCAGCGAGCGCCGTTGTAAGTGTAAGCGTCGAGCACCTCCGCATTGCCGATTCGGCTGAGGACGAGCAATCGGTTGCCGGCAAGGAGGATCTCTTCGCCAAAGGCATCCGTCTCCGCAACATCCAACGGCGCGATGCGCTGGGCAGGTTCCCACACGCCGTTTCGGTCGCGATAGAGGTAGACCGCGCCGCCATTGTCGCCCGGCGCGCTGACGGCAATCCACTCGCCGTCGAGTGCGATCGCAGTACCGAAACCGACGCGCGGGCCAGCAAGCGAAAGCAC
This sequence comes from Planctomycetales bacterium, assembly GCA_020427265.1. Taxonomy (GTDB): domain Bacteria; phylum Planctomycetota; class Planctomycetia; order Pirellulales; family JAGQOS01; genus JAGQOS01. Next base: position 9,537 of record JAGQOS010000112.1, on the reverse strand, counting down.
CTGCTCTTCAACCCACTCGGCGCCGTCGAAACGATGGATGTAAACGTGATCCACAACGGTTGGAGAATCAACGTTCTCCTCCGCCCAATACGCTGCAGCAACTTCTTCGTCGATCGCAACGGCCCGCAGGTATCTCGAGTATGGATCACGGGGCCGCTCGACGATTAATTCATCGTCAAGCGCCCAGTGGGCTCCATCGAGTCGGTGAATCGATGCCAGGGCGTCGCCATACGGATCGCCCAGGATCATCGCATTGCCGCTCGTGTCGAATGTATTCGACGTCCACGGGAAGTATCGGTAGTAGCGAGGCGATGGGTCCGCATCGAGGTAGCCGAGCAACATCCCCGCAACCAACGCATCCACAACCGGATTCACATCCGGATCGGCCAATTGGGCGACGCCGCCCGACATGACGCTCAGATGATAGCTCTGGCTCTCGTCGCCTTGGGTCGCGATCAAATAGTCACCCGCCACCGGAACGCGATAGGCGGAGATGCTTTGGAGCGAGCCAGCAGCGTCGATCGCCCCGAGCGCAATCGGCTGTCCGTCCGCGTCATGCAACTCCACGCTGATTCTTCCCACACCCATTGGGAGCAGGCTCACGTCGAGCAACTGCCCGGCGTCCAACTCTAAGCGATAGACGTCGGGCTGCCCATCGCCCAGATCGCCCAACACGTTGGCTCGCTGGATACCCGGCGCGATCTCAATCTGTGCCGTCGCGAGTTGCTTTGTGGAATCGGCGCTCAGGGCCAAGTCCGACTCGGGTGTCGCATTGATCAGCAACGTCAGTTCGAACTCTCCTCGACCTGCCAGGCCCGTGACCAAAACCTCGTACGATCCATCCTCGGGGATCAGAATGGCGGAGAGTTCGCCGGTTTGTCCGTCGGTTGCGGTCGCGTGCGAAAGGACGCCCCCCGGCCCGCGCAATTCGACGCGCGCTATCTGATCCGCAGAAGCAACGGTCAGTTGACCCAACACGATTACGCCCGCTTCGAATGCGACCGAATAGGTTTCCGTGTCGTCTTCATACAGCAATCCAGTCTGCCACGATTCGTAAACTTGAGCCCCGAGCGGTTCCCGGGCGATCCAGTCCTCGGCGCCGATTACAACTGCCTCGACGCGATCAGCTTGAAAGCTCTGCCGAAACGTCCCGCCGGCGACGCCGTCCTCGTCGCCATCGACCGCGTTTCCAGCCTCATCTCTCAGGTAGCCCGACTCACTGAGAACGATCTCGTACTCTCCCTCGACCAGCGCATCGAACTCGACCAGCACCCGGTCGTCGGCGGGCCATTCGATCAGGCGGCCGGCGTAGGACTGCCTTGATTCTAGATTGACGACCTTGACCTCCGGCGCACGATTAACTTGCCCTGCATAGATCGACTCGCTGAATTCGATCTCCACCTGAAATGTTTCACCCGTCGCGACAGCACTCTCATCAAGCGACGTCGCAAGGACTCGAGGCGGTTGCCTGTCGACAGAAAACGTGATCGCCTCCCGGAAAAGCCCCTGGCCATACACGTCGCGAATTGAGCCGGGCTGCAAGGTGATTTCGTATTGCCCGTCCTCCGTGACGACGTCGCGCAGGTCGAAGTAGATGTAGTCGTACGAGCCATACTGAACTGTCACGGCCGTCGGAGGGACGGCGATGCCATTGACGAACAAGAGGTCGTCATCGAAGCTAGCGAAATCGACTTCCGAACGAAAACTGATTGTATAGAACTCGGGGAGTTGCGAGATTTCGCGGCCGTTTTGCAAGGAACTGGACGAACTCAAAGGTCGGTTTAACTCGCCCACCGGGTCCGCCTTCAACTGATAGGCCAATTCGCCATCGCCATCCAGCGAGGTCAGCCGTATCGAGTATGTCGCCGAAAGGTTTGCCTTGTATTGAAACTCGAGCGTCTCGTCGAATGCTCCCGTGGTTTCCATCACGACAAGGCCGTCTCCGTCAATCAGTTCCATGCGCACCCGGCTCAAGGAGGGGTGTAATGGGATGAGTTGAAAACGGTACTGCTGGAGCCACTTCAGGTCGACCCGGAATTCATCGGACGGCCTTTGGGCGGGCGCGACGAATACCGACGATGGAACTCCGTCCCCCTCGTGCGCAGTGGTTGCGATCGCGATCGAATCGTCCACGACGGCGACATTGCTGATTCGGCGTCGGTATCGATAATTGTCATTCGGAAGCCGGAACGTCGATGATTGCCGCCACGCGTGGCCATCGAATTCGAAGGCGTAGGCGACCCCGCTGTTACTCGCGCCGCTGATCTGATAGTAGGCAAACGCCAGCACATCCTTCCCCAGCGCAACGGGGAATTCGTTGCTCCAGCCACCCTCGAATCCGTCATAGGCCGGAGTCGCCGTTCCCTGGAGTTGCTGTTCGTAACGCCACAAACCATCGCTTTTGCGTAAGACATGTGCAATCGAGTTCTTCACATCGGCCACGAGAAGCACGTCGTCGTACAAGGCGACCGACCCGCCCGCGTCGCGCGGCAGGGAAAGTCGCTGCGCGATCTGCCATTCACCGTCGGTGCGCCGGAGCACGTAGACATCGGGGTTGCCGAAGTAGTAGAACGGATAACCTGAATTGGCGGCCTGGAGCAGGCCCGGAGCACTGACGACCGCTTCGTCGCCTTGCAGAGCAACGTGCATGCCGAACAACTGATCGGTGGGTATGTCGGGAATGAGATGCTGACGCAGACGCCATTCGCCACTCTTCAATTTGAAATAGTAAACGGAATTTGCCGTGACCAGACTCGTCGTCCCCACGAGCAGCGTGTTGGCGTCGATGGCCACCGAAGAGCCAAATCGCTCGTGAGGCTGCGGGTCCTCGGCCTGAAGCTTCTGTAGCAGCCGCCACTGCGCGCCATCGAAGTGGTAGACGTAGACGGCGCCCGCGTCTTCGGCATCCAGAACCGTTTTCCCAGGTGCGCCGACGACGAGATAGTCGCCACTGATCGCGACGCTTAATCCGAACGTCGCTCCCTCACCTGGATCGTCTGGACGGAGAATTGCGTGTTCGATCCATTCGCCTTGTTCGCGCCGCAGAAGGTGCACCGCCCCGCCTCCTTCAACGGCCGTCGAATCCCACGAAGCGCCGACCGCCATCCAGACGCCATCGACGTCGAGGGCGGAACAAAAATCGTCCGGCGACTCCACCGGGTCGGCATACACGCTTGCAGCATCGCGCACCAGCGGAGGATCCGTTCCGCGCAGCACGCCCACCACAGGCGCATCAAGTGTGAGTTGATGGCGCGACGGCCCATCCCCGAAGCCGTCGGGATACGGATTGTCCCAGAACGCCCCGCGAAGCAGAAACATCCGATAGGGGAAAGCCTCGCTGCTCGACGCCAAGCGAAGCCGTATCGTGTATTCGCCCTGTCGAAGCGGCGCCAATCGATAGACCGCGCTGGCGCCGGGACGAAATGTCTCCTCATGTGCGACCGCGATTGGCGTCAAGTTCTCATCGAGAATGACGATTTCAATATTGGGATACTCGTCCACACCGTCACGATCTCTCGCGATTACCACCTCGACGAATTCGTTTGCTTCCAACGCGACCCGATAATCATCCGTTCCGTCCACTTCGAACTCGCCGACCACTGCTATTCGCTCGACGCCGTCCGCAATCGCGAACCACTCGTCCGACAAGTCCTGGGCCGCCGCTTCCGGCGGATCCGTCGGGGCGACGTACTCTATCTCGAACAAAGCGTTTTCGAAGAGCGTTAGTTCGTACTCGGATTCTGCTGTTCCGATGACTGAAAGCGTGTACTCACCGGTGGCCTCGATGGCGATCGAGTCGAACGATGTAACGTGTCCATTAGCGGCTGCGGCGAACAAAGCGCCTTGGGAGTCGCGCAATTCGATCCGACCTCCGGCCTCGTCCGACATTGTCGCCAGCCGCGCCGCGACGCGCGTTCCGGCGGACAGCGTCACGGCGTATGCGTCTTCATCCAAAGCATCGTTGAAACGGCCCGCGCGCCGCCATTGATACGCATTAATGCCTCGAACGATGACTTCCTGCCTCGGGCCGAGCGTCTGTCGCGAAACGTTTACCGAAAACTCGTAATCCAACGGCTGTCCAGCCGCCGAGAGCGGATTGCCGTACAGATCATGTAGGGATCGCACGTCGCGGTCGAAAGACAGGCGATAGTCGCCCTCCGCGAGGTCGTTGTAGGCCAGTTTCAGCGTGTCGCCTTCCAGCACGACGCCCGCCAGCGGCAATGTCGCATCGCGGCTCAGATCGGTCAACACGACGAAACCGTTGTGCTCCTCGAGCAGCGCCATCATTTCGCTGAATTGCACGTCGACGCGCACATCGCCGTTCTCAGACGTCGCCGCATAATCGATCGTCGCCGCAAGGATTTCTGGTGCGGTCGTATCGACGTGAAACGAGAACGCGACCGGCGCAATCGATGCGCCGCGCAAGTCCGTCATCGAGTCGGATTGAATTTCGACCGAGAAGGTCCCGTCGCCGGAGTCGGCTGCAGAAATGTCGAATTCCAGCGTGCGGCTATCCACGATGGTCACGTCACTCGCCGGGACACCGGAGACTCGGACGTCGCCGGCGTCGACCGATCCGACGCTGACCGGCGCCGAAAGCTCCAGTAGCAAGCGGTCGGGAAATACGCGAAGACGCGCCCCATCTGCGGGCGACGAGTTGACCATTGCAAACGACGGCTCACGCTCGGGGCTTTCGACCAACAGGTGATAATCGGCATGTCGTCGTTCGGCCAACACGCGCAGGACATAGCGTCCGGCGACGGCCGCTTCGTATGTGAGAATCGACTGATCGCTCGTCGCGACCGTTTCGAACTCGGGGTCGCGCAGTTCCAGCAGCAACGGAGCGTCGGACGCCTGCTTCAGTGGGCCGGAGAGCAATTCTTGTAAGGCGACCGAAATCGTCTCGCCCTCGTCCAATTCGACGACGTAATCGTCCCAGCCGAACGCGAGCCGAAGGATCGCAGCAGCGCCCGATTCTTGCTCCGGCGAGTCAGCATTGGGATCCCCCGCCATCAACAGACTTCCCGACGAGGTGAGCGATGTATTGAACGACGGCTCGCCAACCGGCGTGATCATGCGTGATCGCCAGGCGACGCCGTCGTAACCTACGACCCACGACGAATGGATCGTCTCGCCCTCGTCATTCAGTACTTCTACAGCGGCTACGGCCACGCCGTCGCTGACTGTGACGGTGGAATTCGAGAGCATCTTCGCGCCGCCAAAAGGGGACCGTGTTTGCCGGTGGACCCAGCGGGCGCCGTCGTACTGATAGAACTCCAGCGATCCTACGATCTGGTTGCCAAGGACTCTTCCGGGGTTCGTTACGACCGCCCAATCGCGCCACAAGTCGAACGACTCGCCGAATTGGGATGTCTGATCGAAACGATTGCCAACTTCAAATTGTTCAGGTCGCCAGGTTGCTCCGTCGTAGCGATACAAGAGCACGGCGCCGCGCGACTCTACGGAAGTCGAGGCCCGCGGAACGGAGATCGCCATCGCATCACCGGAGATCGAAATCTTTGACGCGAAATAATAGAGGTCCGACTTCTCCAGAGCGATGTCCGGCGGCGCAATCTGCTGTTCGAGTTCGAAACGGCCCGCGCGAAGGCGATAGACGAATACCGCATCATTGGCGCCGATCGCAGCCGACGCCGAGCTCGCCCCAACCGCCAACACCCCGTCGTCGTAGGCCAAGGTATTCCCAAACCTCACGATGCCATGAAATTCGTCGGATTGCAGTTCTTGAAACGACTGCCACGTCTCGCCGTCGAATTCGAAAACGTAAACGGCGCCGGTGTTATCCAGGAAACCTTCCTTTTCGGGTGAGGAGACGAAGGCGAATCTCCCGCCCAGCCGCACCTGCTCGCCGAATTGGTCGCCCACAGCGCCGTCGGTCGGCGTCAAGCGATCGGTCGTGATGTAGCGCAAATTGTCAAAACGACGGATATAAGCAGCGCCGGTTTCCGCTTCGTAGGGCGCTCCGACGATCGAAAACTCTTTTCCGACATCAACCGACCGCCCGAAATTCGCATTCGCCTCGGAACTGCTCGGCTGCACGCGAATCGTTTCGCCCGGCAGGCTCACATGCCCGACAAACTCGCGTGCGGCGGAAAGCGAATCGGGAATCCCTGCGCCGTCGACCGGCTGACTATTGAACGACGCTCCGGCGAAGACGACCACCTGATAGTCCTGATCTGTTTCGCTCGCAACACGCAGCAGATACTCGCCGTCGAAGGCGGCGACAAATTGTCGGATCGCTCTATCGGCGCTCCAGCGATCAGTGCCGACGTTTTGCACGGTCCCGCCAGCGACAAATTCTCCGTCGGCGGAATACAGCTCCAGAGTTGCCGACGACTCTTGCTGATGAGCCAGCGCGATGTCCACCGGTTCGCCGGCCTTCAATGAGATCCGATAATAGTCGTCATCGCCGGCGGTGACCGAGCCAGCGACGGCCAAATGGCGAAAGCCCGGCATCTCGCGCCACGCAGAGGAAAGGTCCTGCGGTGCGTCAATCGGGTTCATTTCGCCGAACGTATACGATTCCATTTCGATCGACGAGTTCACAAACGCATGCAGTTCGTGGAGCCCCGATCCCAGCGTGCCAAAAAGCATGAGCGTATAGGTTCCCTGTTGCAGGGCGGGAACATCTTGCAGGTACACGACGTCGCCTGCAATGGTTGGTTCAGATGACGCGAGCAGCGTGCCGTCAGGCGCCCAAGCAACGAGTTGCTGCACTTGGCGCAAATCCTCCCCGAAGATTGCAACAGAGAACGTTTGTCCAGCCGCTAGATTCAGAGTGATCCTGGCGTTCGTTTGTATTTCACCGGGATCCGGTAACGGCTGCTCAAGATCGATCGCATCGAACTCGATGACATCGGCGTAGACAAGCGACCCCAACGGGGCGACCGGCTGAGGAGTCAATGCAAAGGAAAACGCCGCGGGCGCATCACTTTGAGTCGCAACACCGGTAAGGGCAAGCCGTTGCTCGAGGTGCTCAAGCGTCAGGCGCGTCGTCCGCCGACGTTTGCTAGGTTTCCTTCGACTTGAGGAATACGACCGAGGCATGCTGACAACTCGCGCGGACAACGGCTGGGCCAACGCTATCTGGCGTCACCACCCATGCGGGGACATTCTAACAACAGGTAATCCTGGGGCAAAATGGAAAGCTGTATTGAGAATTCAGGTGGTGCGATCAAATCGTCGCGTTTTTCCCTGACAGCACCATGGGATCAATCCAGGAACCTCCAGCGTTTTGCGTTATCTCCATGCGGTCACCGCCACCGATTGGAGTTTCGTGCGAACCGCGAGCCGTAGTTGTGCGCGTCGGGCTGAAAGACCTCGGGCACTGAGCTGCATTGATGAATAGGCCACGTCAGAGCCGATTTGTGCGGACTGCCAACTCGAAGTTTCTGCTTAAAGTCGAGTCCACCTCCGTGTCGAACTGTTTGGAACAAAATGCTGGAGCACTTTCCAACAAACGCGCGCAATCGCAACTCGCGCCCCCCCCTATCAAGCCCCTGTGGCGGCGACCGCCCGCTGGTCCCTAGTCTGGACGGAAACGTAGGAGGCTTTCAGGTCGACGGATCTAAAACTTCTTACAGGATGTTTGCCGATCTGACTCCAACACTCATTTCCAGAGAAGTTGACCGCCGCGACAGGAATGCGTAATGTAGAGGGGCTGCCTTGTTCTACGTAAGGGGGTTAGACTATGCCGACAGGTCGCCGCCGCCGAAACCGACGAAAGGTGATTTGCGCAAGTTGGCGGCGTCGTTGGTACATCGATGGCAGTTCCACTTGCCGTCAAGACTTGGGCTTTGAACTTCTCGAACAGCGCACACTCTTGGCCGCCGATTTCGGCGATGCACCGGCGCCGTATCCGACCACGCTCGCCGAAGACGGCGCGCGGCACGAAGCCACCGGACCGATGCTGGGCCCAACGCGCGATACCGAATCGGACGGTGCTCACTCCGAAGCGGCTGATGCCGATGGCGGTGATGAGGACGGCGTTGCGTTCGGCCCCATCCGCGTCGGCCAGCTCGATGCCACGGTCACGGTCAATGTCCAAAACGCACCGGCCGGCGCCAAGCTCGATGCCTGGATAGACTTTGATGGCGACGGCAGTTGGGGTGGCCCCGGCGAACAGTTATTCGACGACTTGCTTGTGGAACTAGGCGAAAACATCCTGCTCTTTGATGTTCCCAGTTGGGCTCTGGCCGGAGAAACGTACGGACGCTTCCGACTTAGTACGGCGGGAAGTCTAGGAATCGTCGGAGCAGCAACCGATGGAGAAGTTGAGGATTATCAGATCGTGATTGCTTCACCCGCCAAAACAACAGGGCAATTCACAAGTGCCAGAACGATCACTACCAACGCCGAACAGACCGAAAGCGTATTTGCCATTGATTTGGACGGTGATGGCGACATCGACGTCCTTAGCGCTTCCGAGTCGGATGATACGATTGCCTGGTATGAGAATGGTGGTGATCAAGCCTTCACGGAGCACACGATCAGCACGAGCGCCGATGGAGCGGGGCGGGTCTTTGCGGCGGACGTGGACGGCGATGGCGATATCGACGTGCTCAGTGCATCAGCTCTCGATGACAAAATCGCCTGGTACGAAAACGACGGCGATCAGGCATTCACGGAGCACGCGATAAGTCTCGCCGCCGATGGTGCAGTCGATGTCTTTGCGGCGGACATGGACGGCGATGGCGATGTCGATGTGCTGAGCGCATCGCGATTAGATGACACAATCGCGTGGTTTGAAAATGACGGCAACCAAGCCTTTACCAGGCATGTGATTACGGACATGGCTATCTGGGCGGATGATGTTTTTTCCGTAGACATCGACAGCGACGGCGATATGGACGTGCTGATCGCGTCGCGATCAAACAACACGATCGCCTGGTACGAAAATGATGGCGAAGAGAATTTCGCCGAACATGTGATCACGGATTCCGCTGAAGGTGCTGAAAGTGTTTTTGCAGCAGACATCGATCGAGACGGTGACATCGACGTTCTCACCGCCTCAAACCGAGACAGTACGATTGCCTGGTTCGAGAATGACGGCAACCAGGCGTTCGACGAGCACATCATCAGTTTGGACGCTCTCGGCGCGGAAAGCGTCATTGCTGTCGATTTGGACGGGGATGACGATCTCGACGTACTCAGCGCTTCGCAGCGAGACCACACGGTCGCTTGGTACGAAAATGACGGACAACAAGGTTTTAACGAGCACACAATCACCGTCAGCGCCGCTATTGCTTCGAGTGTCTTTGCGGCCGACGTGGATGGCGATGGCGACCTTGATGTGCTCAGCGCATCTGGGGGCGACAACACGGTCGCCTGGTACGAACACATCGCTCAGCAGTATGAGTTTTCCGACCTTCTATACACGGCCATTGAAGGTGACACGAATACGATCTTCCATAGCGTTCAAGTTGTGCGAAGCGGCTTTCTCGATGTAGCGACGAGTGTCGATGTCGTTCTCATAGGCGGCACGGTGACCGTTGGCGAAGATATTGGCGCCGGGCCAGT
>JAGQOS010000111.1 GCA_020427265.1 Planctomycetales bacterium | reverse complement strand
CGCCGCTGGTTGATGCGCCGACGGCGGACGTCGGTGAACCGGAAACACCGAGCTTCGCCGATGCCGATGTGGCGGCGCCCTTTGTTCCGGATCAGGGTGTCGGTGAGGCGTCGCCGTTCGGGGCGCAAAATGCCGATTCGCCTGCCGCTGCGACCGACAACCAGCTAGCCCCGGCTTTCGAAGCAGCCGAATCTTCCGCCGCCAGTCCCTACTCCGCGCCGCCGGAGTATGCGGCGGAATTGCCGCCCTCTTCCAATGATCGTTATGCCAGCGCGCCGGTCGACGGGCCATCGAACCCGGTCGAGCGCCCGGGTTTTCCACCGGCATTGCAGGCAACGTACTCCGATGCCTGGAACGCGGCCCAGAATCAGTTGCGCCAGCAAGATCTCGACGGAGCGCTCCTCACGCTTTCGCCCTGGTACCAACATCCCACACTCGCGCCGGAAGAACAGCAGGAATTGGCGAGTTTGCTGAGTCAGCTCGCTGGCACGGTCATTTATTCGACCGACTACCACATCGAACCCCGGTATGTGGTGGCCGAGCCCGGCGAACAACTCGAAGACATCGCCCGCGAATTCAACGTGCCCGTGGAACTGCTCGCGCGGATCAATGGAGTGGCGGAAACGGCGCACCTACCGGCGGGCCATCCGCTCAAAGTCGTGCGCGGTCCATTTTCCGCCGTGGTCGACGTGACCAACAAAGAAATGGTATTGCTCCTCGACGGCCGCTACGCCGGACGTTTCGACATTGGCGTCGGGCAGGAACGCCCTGACTTGGTAGGCGAGTTCAGTGTCAAATCGAAGCTGCTCAACCCGCCGTACTACGGTCAGAATGAATCGGTCGAAGCGGGGCAGCCCGACAATCCTCTCGGCGGACACTTCCTGGGTTTGACCGACGTCTCCGGCCAGTCGGTCGGCCCGATCGCCATTCACGGCACGAACGATCCGGCGAATCTGACGAGCGATCCGCGCGGTTTCATTCGACTCTCGCCACAGGATGCCGAGCACGCGTATTACATTCTGGGCCGCGGGTCGTCGGTAATCATTCGTCGCTAAGGCCCGAGAACGCGTTGTCTTGCCTGTGTGATCGGCGCGCCGGCATGCGCTTCTCGATGCGCAACTGCGCCCGTTTTGCGCTGTGCCCCTTTTGCTTGGCACAGCAACGTGGTATATCGAACGCACGGGTCGTGGCTGGCAGCGACCAACGATTGATCCACGGGGGGGGAATACGTTGTACGATAAACAAGCACTCATTGATTTGGTGCGCGAGCGAGCGCTGCGGCTCGGCGATTTCACGCTCGCCTCGGGAAAAAAGGCGAAATACTATCTCGATTGTCGCCAGGTCACGCTCGATGCGCGCGGCGCGGCCTTGATTGCCGCCGGCATGCTGGAACTGCTGGGCGAGAATCTGCCCGATGCCGTTGGAGGCATGGCCATTGGCGCGGATCCCATTACCGGAGCGATTATCACGCTGGCCGGCACACAGGGCAAGTCGCTACGCGGTGTCATCGTGCGTAAAGAAGCCAAGCAGCATGGCACGGGGCGCACGGTTGAAGGGCCGGTCGAACCGGGACAGGAAATTGTAATCGTCGAAGACGTGGTCACGACCGGAGGGTCGTCGCTGCTGGCGATCGAGCGGTGCGAAGAGTTCGGGCTCAAGGTGCGCCGTGTGCTGGCGATTGTCGATCGACTTGAAGGCGGACGCGAGGCGTTTGCCGCCAAGGGCTACGAATTGACGCCGCTGTTGACGATCCGCGATTTCGGCCTGGAACCTCCGCCTCAAGGCTAACCGGAGCGATGGCCGATAGACGAGGGTATGGAAACCTCGCTGCACCGGCAACTCAAATCGCACTACGCGGCAAGCGATGAGCAGACCGAAGTTCAGGTCGATTCGTATCGCATCGACGCGGTCGACGGCGACGAATTGATCGAAATCCAGCATGCATCGCTGGCAGCGCTGCGGAGTAAGACCGCGAAGCTGTTGAAGAGCCATCGCGTGCGAATCGTCAAGCCGATCATCGCAACCAAGTATTTGGTGAAGCTCGACGGCAAGGGGGGCAACATCGTTTCGCGCCGCCGTAGCCCGAAACGCGGCTCGCTGCTCGATCTGTTCGACGAATTGATCTACTTCCGGGAAATCTTTCCTCATCGACGGCTGACGATCGAAGCCGTGCTGGTCGACGTGGAAGAACGTCGGTATCCGGGGCACGGACGGCGCCGCCGTTGGCGTCGGCGCGACCATGAAGTGGAAGATCAACGCCTGCTGGAAGTCCATGGCAAGAAGCGGCTGCGCACGGCGCGCGACTTGCGCGCGTTGCTCGGTGTGCGGCTGCCCAAGCCGTTTCATACCGGCCATTTGGCCAAGCAATTGGGCGTCGAGCGGTGGTTCGCGCAGCGAATCGCCTACTGTTTGCGTCATGCTGGTACGGTCGACGAAGTGGGCAAACAGGGCAACACGCGACTCTACCAGTTCGCGCGACGCTCTGCCGCGGCATGATTGCAAACCAGCACGCCATAAACGGCTTCGCAAGCGAGATTGCTGAGACGCCGCGGACCGGACTTGCCGAGTCTGCCAAAAACCCTTAATCTACGAGCTTTAACAACGTCGCGAGTCGCTGGCGGCTCGTGTCCATGCGTTACCTCATTTCCGCGCCACTACGTGCAGCGGAACCATGGCCACGGTAGCGAGAGTAAAACGCAGCTCACCATACGCTTGGGGCGAAAGAGTGTTTTTATGGGCGTCGAACTAAAACCGGTGGGCCAGAGCCGTATCTGGGAACTGATGGGGGTCCAGGTTCTGGGAACCGGAAGTTTCGTACCCGACAACGTCGTGCGTAACGAAGATTTAGCGCGGCTGGGTTACGACGACGATTGGATTTTGCAGCGTACGGGAATTCGCGAGCGTCGGCATGCCCCGCCGGAAATGGCGACCAGTCACATGGCCATCGAGGCCGGTCGGCGCTGCATTGAAGATGCGGATGTCGATCCCGATTCTATCGATCTATTAGTGCTGGCCACGCTCACGCCCGATCGTTTGATGCCGGCGACCGCATGTACGGTTCAGCATGGCTTGGGCCTGCGTTGTCCGGCGTTCGACGTGATGGCCGCTTGCGCCGGGTTTCTGTATGCATTGACGACCGGCATGCAGTATGTGGCGGCCGGTTGCAGTCAGCGCGCCTTGATCATTGGTTCGGATACGAATTCGCGGATCATGAATCCCAAGGACAAGAAGACCTATCCGCTGTTCGGCGACGGAGCGGGCGCCGTGTTGCTCGGCCCCGGCAGCCCAGAGCAGGGCGCGAAGGCCTTTACCATGGGTTCCGATGGATTCGGCGATGAACTGCTGTGGCGACCGAAGGGCGGCTCGCGCGAACCGTATGCGAGTTGTGTCCAGGACGAAGGTCATTACGTGTCGATGGAGGGGCGTCCCGTATTCAAATGGGCCGTCCGCTTGCTCGACGACACGAGTCGCCAGGTCGTGGCTCATGCGGGGCTCGAGTTGAGCGATATCGACCTGTGGGTTTTCCATCAGGCGAACGCCCGCATCCTCGATGCGGCGGCGCAGAATCTGGGCATCGATTCCGCTAAAGTGATCAAGCACGTGGATCGATATGGCAACACGTCGGGCGCCAGCGTGCCGATCGCGCTCGATGAATCGCGCCGTGAAGGCCGCATTCAACCCGGTAGCACTTTGTTGATTAGCGGGTTTGGGGCCGGGTTGGCCTGGGGCACGACCGTATTTCGTTGGTAACCGCGTTGAGCATCTCGGCGGTTTCTTCCTGAATCAGAAAGCAATTGAATGGCGAAAACCAAGACACTCCCCGCGCGGAGTCAAGTGAAGGCGGCGGACACCTGGAATCTTTCCAGCCTGTTTTCCAGTGACAAGGCCTGGGAAAGGGCATTCGCGAGTTGGGAAAAGAAGATTGCCGGCTATAAGAAGTTCCGCGGCACGTTGGGCGAGAGCGCCGAACAGTTGGCGGCGTGTCTGAAGTTCGACAGCAAGCTCGACCGCGAATCCGAGCGGTTGGCGTATTATGCTTCGCTCAAGACGTCTGAGGATACGGCCGACAGCCGGTACCAGGCGATGATGGCCCGCTTTCAAAATGTCGCTAGCCGTGCGGGTCAAGAGGCGAGCTACATCCGTCCCGAAATCATGGCGATTCCCGTCGCCAAGTTTCGCGAGTTTCTCGACGATCGGGCGTTGAAGCGATTTCGCCTGATGTTGAAGCGGATGCGCCGCTACAAACGTTACACGCTGGGTCGCAGAGAAGAGAAGTTGCTGGCGATGCAAAGCGAAATGTCGGGCGCGACCAACCGCATTTTTTCGCAGTTGAACGATGCCGACCTAAAATTCGGGACGCTCAAAAACGAAAAGGGCGAGACGGTTGAGTTAAGCTCGGCGACATTGTCCGTCTTCCTGCAATCGCCTAAACGCACGGTGCGCAAAGCCGCCTTTCACCAGTATTACGAACAGTACCAGGGACACGAAAACACGCTGGCCGCAACGTTGGCCGGATCGATTCACCGCGACGTTTATTACGCACGGGCGCGCGGTTACGACAGTGCGCTTTCCGCGGCCTTGTTTCCCGACAATGTTCCGGCGACTGTTTACGACAATTTGATTTCGGCCGTTCGTGCAAACTTGCCCGCCGTGCATCGCTACTACGATTTGCGCCGCCGCAAGATGAAACTCAAGGATATTCATCACTACGACACGTATGTGCCCATCCTGAGCAAATTGGAAAAGAAACATACCTGGCAGCAGGCGGTCGATGTGATTCTCGATTCGTTGGCGCCATTGGGGAGCGAATACACGGCCGTATTGAAGAAGGGTCTCGAAGGGCGTTGGTGCGATCGCTACCCTAATCGCGGCAAGCGAAGCGGTGCGTTCAGCGCTGGCTCCTACGACGGCGATCCGTACATCTTGATGAACTACCAACCGACGGTTCTCGATCATGTCTTTACGCTCACGCACGAGGCCGGGCATTCGATGCACAGCTACCTGTCGTCGAAGCACCAGTCGTTCGAGTACTACGGCTACACGATCTTCGTTGCCGAAGTGGCCAGCACGTTCAACGAGCAACTGCTTAGCCGGCATTTGCTCGCCCGCACCCGCAGCAAACAGGAACGCGCCTATCTGATCAATCATGATCTCGACGCCATTCGGGGCACGATCATTCGCCAAACCATGTTCGCCGAATTCGAAAAAATTACGCACGCCATGGCCGAGGCCGGCGAACCGCTCACGGTCGAGAGCTTCAAGCGTGTGTATCGCGAACTACTCGAAGCCTATTTTGGTCCCGATTTCGCCATCGACGACGAACTGTCGCTCGAATGCTTCCGCATCCCGCATTTCTACCGGGCGTTTTACGTTTACAAGTACGCCACCGGGCTCTCCGCGGCGATCGCGTTGGCACAGCGAGTTACCGAAGGCGGCAAACGCGAGTTGGACGACTACTTGGGCTTCCTCAAAGGCGGTTGCAGCAAATACCCGCTCGATCTGTTGCGCGGCGCTGGGGTCGATATGGAGCAACCCGATGCGGTGAACACGGCGCTCGAACACTTCGGCAAGATGGTCGACGAACTCGACTCGCTGTTGTAGTACGGTCGTCGCCGTGTGGCGGCAGTCGCTGACGCGCACGATGCTCGATTCCGCGCCGAATCTACTGCTTGAGAGTCGTTATCCAGAGGATCGGCGCGCCGGCTTCGTCGACGCGCACCTCGGCCTTCATTCGCGCATCGAACAAGATTCGATCGAGCACCTTGCGGTAATAGGTGCGGCTCTCGGGGAACGACACTTCGTGGGCCTTGGGGTCGATTCGCTGCAACGCCAGCGAATTGCGGTCGTAGAGAAACGGAACTTCCAGCCGCTTCTGCAAGGCGGAGAGCGCGTCGGAGAGCGGAATGCGTTCCAACTCGATCGTGAGAAACTCGTACAACTTGGGCAGAAGGTCTCGATCTTTTGGCTCGGGTGGCCAGCCAATCGGCCAGGCCTGGCTCCCCGGTTTGGCGACGACAAGCCGGTACTCGGTCGCGCCGCCCGGTTCGCGATAGGGCTGCAGGATCAGGCCCAGTGGCCGCAGGGTGGCGGCCAGCGCCGTGCCGCTCGACAGCCCCAGGTATTCTTCCTCGCAGGCACTCGCGTTGCGCAGCGCCTCGGCAGCCGGCCGTTCGATGGCTAGCTTGTGCGTTGTTGCGGCCGCGGCTTTTTGCACAATGGAAATTGGAGCAACGCCCTGTGTGGTGAAATCGATCGGTCGGGTCAGGTCTTCCACCGCCTCGGTCAATTGTTTGGCGGTAAGCCCGAACGCGCCCTTGGGCTCGGTCACGCCGGGAAGTCCGTCGGCCTGTAGTGTTTCCAGGTACTGTTTCAGGCGCGTCATGTCGTTGCGTGAAAAGCGACCGCCGGGCAACAGCAGTTGTTCCCGGTCGGTGAGAATGCCCAGCAGACGTATCGTTTCGAAGCCTTTGCGACCGACCGTCTCGATGCTCGGCTTATCGCTCGGTTTTGCGCCCCGGATACGCACCTGAGCCAGGCCGATCTCGTTGAGCCGTTTCGACCAGGCCTGCGCTCCCGTAATCGGAAAACCAGCCTGGGTGCCGATCTCCAGTTCCACGCGCGGCGCGGCGAGTGCGGTTGCGGCGAGCGAGTGAGCGACGAGCAGCAGAGCCATGAATCGAGCGATGTGTTGCATGTGTTTATTATATCAACGCGTCGCAAGCGGGCGGGTCGTCGCGTTTGTATCCCGGCACTACGTCGGGCGCGCAGGCCCGGAATATTGTGCATGAACCTCCTAATTCCACCGCCTTGCCCGAAATTCCATCGAGGGAGTTGAATCGCCACAGGGATTTGCGACAATGACGATCTTCGTAGCTGCGACCAAAACCGAAGTTTCGCGCGGGCGAGCCTTGCGACTGCTTCGGATGAAACGCGAATCCGCAAAATTCTTCCTGCTCAGGCATTACAAGGAGTTCATCGAATGGCGCGACTTGTCACTCTCTTTACTGGCCAATGGGCCGACGTTCCAGTGGAAGATATGGCTCGCAAGGCGAGCGACTTTGGTTACCAGGGACTCGAGCTTGCCTGTTGGGGCGACCATTTCGAAGTCGACAAGGCGCTGGCCGACGACGGCTACTGCGCGGCCAAACGCGATCTGCTCGATCGGCACGATTTGCAGTGCGAAGCGATCAGCGCGCATCTCGTAGGCCAGGCGGTCTGCGACAAAATCGATGAACGGCATAAAGCGATCCTGCCCGACTATGTGTGGGGCGATGGCGATCCCGACGGTGTCAATCAACGCGCGATTGAAGAACTCAAGAACACGGCCCGCGCGGCCAAGAAATTTGGCGTCGACGTCGTCAACGGCTTTACCGGGTCGTCGATCTGGCCGTTGCTCTATTCGTTCCCGCCCGTTCCCGAGTCGATGATCAACGACGGATATGAACTGTTCGCCGAACGGTTCAACCCGATTCTCGATGTGTTCGCTGAGTGTGGCGTGAAGTTCGCGCTGGAAGTCCATCCCACCGAAATTGCGTTCGATATCTATAGCGCGAAGCGTGCGCTCGAGGCGCTCGATCACCGCGAGGAATTCGGATTCAACTTCGATCCCAGCCACTTGATCTGGCAAGGCGTCGACCCGGTCGAGTTCATTCGCGAATTCTCCGACCGGATTTACCACGTGCACATCAAGGATGCGATTGTCACGCTCAACGGACGCAGCGGCATTCTGGCGAGCCATCTCAACTTCGGCGACCCCCGTCGCGGTTGGGATTTCCGCAGTCCGGGTCGTGGCGGTGTCAACTTCGAAGAGATCGTTCGCGCCTTGAACGTGATCAAGTACGAAGGCCCGCTGTCGGTCGAGTGGGAAGATTCGGGCATGGAACGCGAAACCGGAGCGCGCGAGGCTGCCGAGTTTGTGCACAAACTCGACTTCGAACCGAGCAACGTCGCCTTCGACGCCGCATTCGCCGAAGAATGATCGGCATGGCCCCGCGGGCCGAACAGCCACGTCTGACTGGATCACCCTTTGGCGCCCGTCGATTGTCCTTTGACGATTTCGTTCGTTTTTGATGGCCAAGAAGAGCCCATTCTTGTCGTGTGTACTCGACTTGCTATCTGAGCAGGATGGTATTTCGTCGCGGGCGATGTTTGGCGGACATGGCATCTATCGCCAGGGAGTCATGTTCGCGCTCATCGCGGCCGATGTCCTGTACTTCAAAGCCGACGAACAGACGCGGGCCGACTTCGAACGAGTCGGCTCGCGTCCGTTCACTTATCAACAGAAGAACCGCAAACAGCCGGTGGAGCTGTCGTATTGGGAAGCGCCGCCCGAAGCGTTCGAGCGCGCCGCCGTGATGGTCGAGTGGGCCACGGCGGCGCAGGCGGCCGCGGTTCGCGCCAAAAAGCCGAAGCAGCGCGCGGCTAAGCCGAGAAACAAGCCGACTCCCAGGCGTGCTTCCCAGTCGCGGTCGCGCGGCAATAAATAAAGCGAATCCAACGAACGTGTAGCTTCGTGTCGTCGGGAAAAAATCGCAATAACATCACCGGAAACGCTACGGTTAAGTTCGACTCGAACTAGAGCGCATTTCAAATCTCATCAGCCGTAGGGCGTTAGCCCACGATTCTCGTGAGAAACCGGACGCTAGCGCGTTCCGGCTAAGTTATGAAATGCGCTCTAGCCATCCGCGGCCGGCGTTTGCCTTACACGCCCGATATTCGGAATAATCGGCGCGGTGTGTGCGAAAACAATAGCGGACTGCGCGTCGCCATCGATCGTCGGCCGTTACCGCCACGTTTTGCGGGGTTTCCCGGTCGAAACACCAATTCGCATTGGTTGCGGCCGGTTTGCGGTTCAGACGAAGCGTTCGCTTCTTGGTAGACTGGAAAGATGTGTATGGCCGCGACGCGGCCCATTTTTTGAGTTCCACGCGTAAGCTCGCGAGTTTCGACGTGCCATCTCATTCCTTCCTGGAATCTTTCAACCGCCGCTTGTTCGTCTTCCTGTGGAGCGCCACCGTTCTCTCAGGTGCAGTTTCACTCTGCGCCACGTGCGCCGATGCCGACGAATTGACGCAGCAAGAGCAGGCTGCCCGCTCGGCGTACGAGCAGCAGTTGAACTCGCTTGCCGAATTGTGCCGAGAGCAGCGCCTGTCCGACGAAGCGCAGTGGACTCAAGCCTGGCTGATCGAGCGCGATCCGGCAAAGTTGTTTGTCTTTGATGTCGACGGCGCCGATCCAGTGGCGAGCATTACTGACGATAGTGAAATGGGGGATGCGCGCTGGCGAAAGCGGTTCCTGGAGCTACGTCGTCGGCGCGCAGACGAGCTTTTCGACATTTGCCAACAGTTGGCCAGCGCCGGCCGGGCATCGGAGGCGATGATCGGTTTGACCGAAGTGTTGCGCGAAGGCCCGCAACACGCCGAAGCACGCCGGATCTTGGGCTACGTGCAGCACGAGGGCCGCTGGCTAACTACCTATGCCGCACGCATGATGCAATTGGGTATGGTATGGGATGAGCGTTTTGGCTGGGTGAATACGGCCCATTTACCTCGCTACGAAAAGGGCGAGCGACGTTTTGGCGCCCGCTGGGTTAGCGCGGAACAGGAGCAGTTGCTGCGTCGCAATATTCGCGACGGTTGGCTCGTGCGCACCGACCACTACAAGCTGACAACGAATCACAGCCTGGAAGAAGGCGTGCGTCTTGCCGGTCAGTTGGAAAATTTGCATTTCGTCTTCCGCAATGTGTTTGCCGGCTACTACGTCCCTTCGGATGATCTCATCCGCTGGTTTCGCGGGCGCGGGCGCTTACCGATTAGCCCGGTGCAGCACGACATTGTCTATTTCCGCCAGCGCGACGAATACAACCAGGCCTTGCGACGCGAACAACCGAACATCGAGATCACACTCGGCATTTACTTCGATCGACGCCGCGAGGCCTTCTTTTTTGCCGGCGAAGGTCAGGACGAGGGGACGCTTTATCACGAAGGAACGCATCAACTCTTTCAAGAGATTCGGGGGGCGGCGCGCAACACGGGCGCCGAGCAAAACTTCTGGGCTGTCGAAGGCGTCGCCACGTATATGGAGTCGCTCACGCGCGGGCCCGGTTACTTTACTTTGGGTGGCTTCACGGCCGGTCGTGTTCCCACGGCCAGGGAACGCATTCTGGCTGGCGGTTTCTATCTGCCGATCGCGGAGTTGGTCGCCATGGGCAAGCTCGACGTGCAACGTAGCCCGGACATCGGCAAAATCTACACCCAGGCGGCCGGCCTGGCCACGTTCCTGATGCACTACGACCGCGGTCGCTATCGCGAAGCGATGATTGACTACCTGGCCGAGATCTACGCCGGCCGCGACGATCGCGAGTCGCTTTCGCGGCTGACCGGGAGCAAGTACGAGCAGCTCGACCGGGAGTATCACGAATTCCTCCGCTCGGCGCCGCTCGCAGAAGCGGCAGGGAATTGAACTGCGACGTGGGCAAATCTCAATCCCAAGAGACCTGCAAAGTCAAAGACGAAGGGGCAGGTCCATGTTTTCGGCCGAAGTTTGTCCGCGAGTCGCGACCGTTGCTGGCCGAAAAATGGACCAGAAGTGCGACTTTGCATATCTCCTGATCTCGCTCCGCTCAGCGTTGACGATTTCCCCGGGGCTCAGTACCATAAAAGGCTTCGATGGTGGCTGTAGCTCAGTTGGTTAGAGCGTCGGATTGTGGTTCCGAATGTCGGGGGTTCGAGTCCCCTCAGCCACCCTTGGGTCGCTCGTCGCCGCCATGGTTGCCTCATCGTCCCCGATCGCGCGCTTCTGTCTTGCCACATGGTCCTCCCGAACGGGCGTTGCTCTCTGGTGGTCTTGAGTCGGCGGCTGCGGGAAAATCGAGACTTTGCGGGCCTATGGGGGTGCGTCTTGGAACGCACTCCTTTTTTTGTCGGCTGTCAACGCGGTGCCGCGTGACGTTTACGCGTTTTGCCGGAACAGGTAGGATTTCTTGTCCGAGGTGACCCGTTATTGACCCGGTCGCACCGCCGTGCCGTTGCGAGACAGATCGTTACGGCGTGCGCCCTCACCACCCCCCAGAGCCTTGGTGGTAGACAGCCTGGTGGTAGATGATGAACAGCAAACAGCCTTATAGGCTCCCGTTGATAGGCTGGCGAGAATGGGTGGATTTGCCCGACTTGGGGATTCGGGAGATTAAGGCCAAGATTGACACAGGGGCGCGGTCGTCCAGTCTTCACGCTTACGACATAGAGGAATTTTTGCGTGACGGCCAGACGTATGTGCGTTTCAAGGTGCACCCGAAACAGCGCAATAGCCGAGAGGTGGTGGAAACCGAGGCGGCGGTGCTGGAATATCGGCGGGTGCGCAGTTCGAGCGGCAAGTCGACGAAGCGGCCAGTGATCGTGACAACCGTAAAGGCCTTGGGACGCGCGTGGCGGATCGAGGTAACTTTAGCCAACCGCGACGTCATGGGGTTTCGTATGTTGCTGGGTCGAGAAGCGATACGTAGGCGCATGGTCGTCGACCCCGGTTCCTCCTACTTTGGAGGTCGCCCAACGACGATGAAGAAGCAAGGGCGTCGAAAGGAACAACAATGAAATTAGCCATCCTTTCCTGCAGTCCCCACTGCTATAGCACGCGTCGATTGCGTGCGGCGGCGGAACAGCGCGGGCACAAGGTGAAGGTACTCAATACGCTAAAGTTCTCGATCGACCTGGAAGAAGGTCACCCGCATCTGTATTTTCGTTCGAAGCGTCTTTCCCACTACGACGCGATGTTACCTCGCATCGGAGCGTCGATTTCGTACTTCGGCACGGCGGTGGTGCGACAGTTCGAACAGATGGACGTGTTCTGTGCGAATGCGTCCGCGGGCATTTCCAATTCACGCGACAAGTTGCGTTGCCTGCAAATCCTTAGCCGGCACCATTTAGGTATTCCCAAAACGACATTTGTCCGCGACAAGAAGGACGTCTTGCCGGCGATCGAACGCGTGGGCGGTTCGCCCGTCATCATTAAACTGCTCGAAGGTACGCAGGGGGTTGGCGTGA
>JAGQOS010000110.1 GCA_020427265.1 Planctomycetales bacterium | reverse complement strand
TGCAAGATTCGTTGGCCAAGAACATGGCGCTGCTGCAGTCGTCGGGGCAGTTCGGCCAAACGCTGCAGCATCTCGACCAAACGTTGCAGAACCTCGGCCCCACGATCGAGCGACTCGTCCATACGGCCGAAGCCCACGATCAGGGCAAGGGCAAGGGCGGTTGGTTCGGTCGTCGCTAATTCTCTCTCAGAAAGGAGTGAATCATGGCGAGAAAACCCAAAGACGAAGTCAAGGCGTCGTTCTTTTCCTTTCTCGACATCCTTTCCGGAGTGATTGGCGTGATGTCGCTAATCATCGTCGGCATGGTCGTGATCTCGATTCAAACGCAGGCGCAGATCCTCAAGACGCGAGGCGGTGCCGAAATGAAGAAGCTGCCTCACTATATCGAGTGCAGCGAGACCGGCATCATCATGCAGCCCGAGGCCTATCGCATTCCGTTTGACAAAATCAAGAGCGACCTGGCCGTTCAAAATCGGCTCGACTACCTGACCCGACATACTGAAGACGCTTATCTCCTGTTCCTTGTCCATCGCGATGGCGGGCGCAGCTACGATCTGGTGAAGAAGATGGCCGAAGAGCACAACCTGACGGTCGGCAAGGAGCCGATCCCGTTGGGCACGGAAATCATCTTCACCACGTCGGAAGGCGACGTCATCGAAGGCACGGGAATGGCGGCCGATTATCGCCAGAAGGAAGAAGTTCAGGACGACAAGGCCAACAAGGAGGAAGACATCATCCAGACGCTGCCCGATACCACTTAAGGACGCTCGAGTGGCGGCATAGCTTGGCTGTAGGGCCAATGCGGACCGCGCTCACACGGTTGTGGCGGGCCGGCCGGCGACGCTCCTCGCCAGAGGGGCGAGCATCGCCCGTCGATTTGTCCTCATTTCCACCGGGGGGTACGATTGATACAGAGCTTGATTCCATGCCGGGCAGCCGTTGCCGGCCAGATCGCCATCTGTTCATTTCCTTAACCAGCGCCAAGGCACACACGCATGTCATCGCGAAGCAAGACGATCGTCCAGCAGAATCTCGATTCGCTGATGGACATTCTCTCGAATGTCGTCGCCGTGATGATCCTGATCGCCGTGGTCATTGTGCTCAACATGCGGACCTCGGAACTGGCCCTCGCCACGCCGATTCAGTCGGCAGCGCCGCCCCATGCCCAGCGGCTCGTTTTCCTTTGCAAGGGCGACCAGATCTTTCAAGTAAACACGGCCGAAATCGACGCGCAAATCATGCGGCTGCAAGACAAATTTCGCCAACGTACCGGTGGCCTTCCCAGCACGCGCGAGCTCCGGTACTTGCTCGACGGCAACGACGTGGGTGATGAAACCTTTCGCGTGCAACTGCGCACCGAGCGAGGTTTGCAGTTCGTGTACACGCTGCGCAGTTCGGCGCCGGGCGAAAGCACGGCCACGATGATGACCGGCGAAACGTCGCAATTTCGGCATCTGCTCGATCAGCTCGATGCCGAGCGGCATTGGGTTTACCTGGCGGCGCAGCCGAGCGGCTGGGAGACCATGCTCGCGGCCAAAGAAATGCTGCAGACCCGGAAGATCGCCATGGGCTGGGACGCCTTCCCCGAAAGCAACCAGGTGCTCATGGGCGATTATGGGACGGTTGGCGATGACAAGGTCGACAGTGCAAGTCGATAGACATAGCAGCAGAACGAAGAATTCCCACTTATACAATTCATCTACCTGAGAACTAACCGATGGCTCGCGCCAAGAAGAAAGTCGAACAGAACCTCGACTCGTTGATGGATATCCTTTCGAACGTGGTCGCGGTGATGATTCTCATCGCCGTCGTCATCGTGCTCAACATGAAAACTTCGGAGCTGGCGCTGGGTCAGCCGGTGATGTCGGATCCGCCGCCGCATGCCGAACGCCTGGTCTTCGAGTGCAAGGATGAAAAGATCACGTTTCTCGACGTGAACGGCATCGACCAGCAAATCGACGGCGTGCAGAAAAAATTCCTTTCCAAAACCGGCAGCATGCCCGCCGCGCGGCAGTTGGAATACTTGCTCAACAACAACGACGTGGGCGACGAAAACTACCGCGTGAAGCTCGACCTGAGCGGCGGCGTAAAATTCGTGTACGAACCGCGCAAAGACAATCAAGGCGAGAGCTACACGACGTTCGCCAACCCCAAGGCGGAGTCGGCGTTTCGTACGATGCTCAACGAGGTCGACCCCGATAAGTATTGGATCTATATCGTCGCGCATCCGAGCGGCTGGGAAACGCTCATCGCCGCGAAGAACCTGATCAAGGACAAGAAAATCGCCATGGGTTGGGACCTGATGGCCGAAGACGACAAGATCATCATGAGCAGCAGCGCCGCCGGACGCGGCACAAGCATCGACCAGTAAGCACCCGAACTGCCGATTCGAAACCAGACCGTTGTTACTTCAAGAGCCACCCGCCGCCGAAACCTTTGAAGTGTTCGCACCGGCCCCGGTCGAAATCGTGGCGGCCAACGAACCGATCGTACTCAAGGCGACGCGCTACCTGATGCCGGCTGTTTTTCTCTCGCTCGTGCTGCATGGCGGGTTGATGTTCGGCACGATGAGCACGCGTCTGCCCGGCTCGGGCGGCTGGCAAATCATCGAAGAAGACGGACCGGTCATCAATATCGAAGTCCTCCAACGCCCCCAGTGGCACGCGACCGATGCAATTCCCTTCGTGAGCCAAATCGATCCGCCGGGATTGGCTCCGCAGATTGGCGATGAGCGGCCAGGGCACCCGATCAAGGTGGAAGACGATGGTCGCGCGATGGTCAACGCCGTTGAGCGGGTCTTTACCGAAGTGCAACAGATCTTGTGGACCACGAACAAGGTGATGATCGTCTGGTGTTTCGACCAATCGCCCACGATCGAACCCGAACGGCGCCGGCTGGCGAGCGAAATCGACTCGCTCTACAGTCAGTTCGATATGCAAGTGAAGTCGACCAGCGAGAGCGGCAGCGGCGCCAATCCGCAAGAAGGGAGCGACGGCAACGTTATTTTCACTGGCAAGGGTGGAAATCTGCTCCCTCCGGATGCAGTCGTCTCGTCGGTCATGTATTTCTCCGACACGACGGAGTTGCAAACACCCACGCCTACGATCGACAAGCGCAAGATCAAGAAGGCGATTCGCACGATCCCGACCGTCGACTCGGGCCGCCGCCGCGTGTGCCGCGCGGTGATCGAAGGCGTGCTCAAGCACAAGCAGTTCAAACAATTCAACATCAGCCAGGCCGACGTTGACAAACAGCGCAAGAGCGAGGACACCGAAGAACTTTCCGACGAGGCCAAGGCCCAACAGGCCGCGCTGATCAAGAAGCTCAACGATATCTTCATCGGCGAACGCCGCATGATCTTCATCCTGGTTACCGACGAGGAAGGCGACATCCGCGAGAATTACAAATTCCTCGACGAAGCGGTCAATGTCGCCATCGACCAGAACTGCCGCATCTATGTGCTCGGCCGCGAAGCCGTGTTCGGCCACCCTTACGCACCGGCACAGGAAGCCACGGCGGCCGAAAAGGCGACTGGGTTGCATGTGGAAGTGGGCACAGAAACGGCGCGGCCCGAGGTGCTGCAAACCGACGGCCTGGGGAAGCGCGTCGATTTTTATCCGGCCGGGTTCGGACCCTATGAACAGTCGCGGCTGGCGTACGAGACCGGCGGCATCTTCTTCATGTGCCCGCCCGCGGCCGAAGTGTTCGATAACGAACAAGGCATCTGGTTCGACGAAGAAAAGGTTTTGGAACGCAACGAACGCATGGTCGCATCGCGCCCGTATCTGCCCAGCCTCGTCTCGCGCGAAGAGTACGACGAGCAACTCGAGGCGAGCGAATTCCGCATGACGATGCGGATGATCATCGATCAGCTCAATCCGGGCGACGTGCTCGAATTCGACGACAACACGTCGGACGTGCTTCTCGACGACGAAAAAGTCATCGTGCGCGGTCAAATCCCCGAAGGATACGAAGTTCAACTCCGCTACGATTTTCCTTACGAACGGGGAGAATTCATGCAGGTGTCGAACGTTCCCTATCGCGAAGCGGAACGGCTATTCATCCGCTATCGCAAGCTGTTGCAGTGGCTCCACTCCATCGAACATTTGCGCGCCGACGAAACTCAGATGCGGTGGCGAGCCAATTACGATTTGCTGCGGGCCGAAATCGCCGTGCTCCAAGCGCGTCTCTACGAATACGGCGTGCTGCTCAAACGAGCCCGAGAGGAACAACATCCAGCGTGGAAACAGGGAGCGACACGGATTAAGCTAATCGAATTTCCCGAAGACGAAACGTGGTACGGAGCGGGCAGCCAGAGCCTGATCTACACGCGCGAAGCAAAAGATCTATTGCGCAAGGTCGTGCGCGAGCATCCTAAAACGGTTTGGGCCTTGCGCGCCCAGGCGGAACTCGATCGCGGTTTTGGCATTAAACTCGTCGTCTATTAAAACCAATCGCCGGCGCAGGCAATGGGCCGCCGGCTTAAAGGGGCATCTGCATGATTCGGTTATCGCAACACTTCGCTTTGAATGCAGCGACGGCCACACGGCCATCGCGATTGCTTGCTTCGGCCGCGCTGTTATTGGCGCTGGCCGGCTTGCTCACGACCGGCTGTGGCGGCGACAGCGCCGCCGCCGGCGGCAGCGGCGGGCCCCAGGTGATTGTTACCGGCAACGTTACGGTAGGGGGCAAGCCGGTCGATAACGGCCGCGTCGAGTTCATTCCCAAGCCGGGTTTTGTTGCCCCGGTGGTCGCCATTCCGATCGAGAACGGAGCGTACGCCATTGGGCAAGATATGGAAGCATTGCCGGGGCCGTACATCGTGACGATTCGCGGCAAGGCGCGCACCGGGCGCAAGATTCCGCACCCGGACTATCTGAATTGCTTTGTTCCGGAAACCGAGACGGTGATTGCGTTGCATTACTCGTCGAACGCGGAAACGCCGCTTTCGGCCGAACTGGTTGCCGGCACGCAGACGTTCGACTTCGCGCTCCCCGCCTTGACGGACGAAGACCGCAAGGCGATCGAGGAGCAGGAACGGCTCAAGGAAGAGCAGGAAAAGATGCAAGGCGGCGGCTAGTTCGAGCAGGAGAACTGCAAAGTCAAAGGCGGAAGGGGTCAGGTCCATGTTTTCGGCCGACGATTGTACCCATGTTGCATCCGTTACCCGCCGAAAAATGGACCAGACCCCGACTTTGCAGTTCTCCTGCTAGTTCGAGTGGAACGAAGGCCTGCAAATCACGACCGCAAATTCGTTAAGGCCAGAGCGGCCGTCCCGCGTCGTTGCGCAGCCGCAATAGCTGATCGCCTTTCTTGATGCTATCGGCCACCACGACCAGACCGCGGAAACGCAGCAACGCTTTGTTGCCGGTGACCGTGACGTAGTCGTTGATGCTCAACTCCAGGTTGTTCCGATCGAGGAATTCCTTCGTGCCGATGTAAACGTGCGCGAACTCGCCACCCACGTGCAAGCGCACGATGACACCCGTACGGCGATCGCCCAGCGGGAAATGCCAGAAGGCGGTAATCGGGCCGCGCACGGTAATGACTCGACTGGCGTCGTAGAGCGATTCGAAGTCGACTTCCTCCCACCGGGGCGGCACGCTCGACTGGGCCTGTGCGCGGGAAGTTCCCTGGATCAGCATCAGGGTTGCGGCCAGCACGGCCAGGGCGGTTGTTCGCAGGTGTCGGTTCATCGCATTTCTCCCTTCGTGAGTCGTTCGAGCGCCACACGCAACATACCCAGCAGATACTCGCGTTGCAATAAATTCTCGGCCTGATCGGGACCAACCCAGCACCGCTCGCGAAAATCCTGCTCCTGCCATTGCTCGGCCGTCGTTGCTACGTCCAGCAGCATGACCAGCACGTTCAAATCGCGGTTCCACTTGCGATACTGGTAAACGCCCAGCGGCTCCCCAACCACGCGTCCGCGCAACCCCGCTTCTTCCCACGACTCTTTAAGCGCGGTCTGTTCGGCGGTTTCGCCGGGGTCGATCAACCCCTTGGGAAACACCCATTGCCGGGAACTCGACGAAGTAACCAGGCAAATTTCCAGACTCGATTCCGAGCAGCGAAAGGGCACTGCGCTCGCCTGGTGAATCGTCTGCCGGCCGAAAAGATCCATGCTCATTTTCTCGCTGCTTATGTTTTGAGGCAAACGACGCCAACCCGCCGCCGCCGAACGTAGCATACGCGAGAGGAGGAAAAAAATCTCGCCAAATTATTCGGCACCTTGTCGCACGATTCGCGCCGTCGTTCGCTTGACGAAGACAAATACTCCGAATGTGGTATTTTTATTGACGTCGGCGGAGAATCCTTGGTAATTTGATCCCGAGGGTCAATCGATGCCACGCTGGATTCGCCAACTCGAAACACATCGTCGCCAACCGCGCGCACTCGTTCGCCGAAGCCGCGGTCTGCAACGGCTCGAGGATCGTCGGCTTCTGGCTTCTCTGAGTGGGCTGCCTACGGAAATCGCCGTGTCGGTCGCCTTTCGTAATGCCGCCGGCGAGCCGGTCGATCAGGTGGCCGTGGGCGAAGTCTTTCACATGGACCTGCTCGCGCAAGATCTTCGCACCGACACGGGGCCCTCGGGCGTGAGCAGCGCTTATGCCGGCTTACAGTACAACACGCAGTTGCTCGATGTCCTGCGGATTGAACACGCGTGGGATGCGCTGCTGCTAGGGCAGATCGACGAGCCGGCCGGCCGCATCCACAACGCTGGCGGTGTCGAAGCCACCGCGCCGGCGAATCGCGATCCGCAACGCGTACTCACCTTCGAGGCCGTCGCCGCCGCCCTCGGCACGCTCGAAATCGCCACTGAACCGGCCGACTCGATCTTTGCCGAAAACACACTCTTTGGAGTCGACGGCGATTTGACCGACGCCACAACGTTCGGCAGCGCGACGCTCGAAATTGTCGCTCCGGCCGATCCGGCCTGGACCGTGGTAGCGGTCGAAAGCGGCACAAACGAAGGGAGCACGGGCATTCGCAACGTGCAGTTCGAGATTTCTTTGACCGAACCGGTTGCTTCGCCCGTAACGGTCGAATATGCAACGGCCGACGGCTCGGCGCACGGCCTGCGCGTGCGGCAGATCGCCAGCGGTTTGAATACGCCGTTGTTCGCGGCGTCGCCGCCAGGCGACGCCAACCGGTTGTTCATCGTCGAGAAAGGCGGCGCAATCAAGGTGTTGCATCTCGACACGCTCTCGGTCGAACCGACGCCCTTCTTGCAACTTTCCAATTTGAGCACCGTATCGGAAACGGGCCTGTTGGGCTTAGCCTTCGACCCCGATTTTCTTGACAATGGCTATTTCTATGTGAACTACAACACCGCGACGGCGCCCGCCGGGTTTGTCACTGAAACGCGTGTGGCGCGGTTCCAAGTGTCGGGCGATCCGGCAATTTCGAACGTTGCCGATCCGGAATCTGAGACGCCGGTGCTGTCGTTCGGTCAACCGTTCGCCAATCACAACGGCGGCTGGCTCGGGTTCGGACCCGACGGGTATCTTTACATCGCCGCTGGCGATGGCGGCAGTTCGAACGATCCGCAGGGTCACGGCCAAAATCTCAGTTCGCTGCTCGGCGCGATGCTGCGTATCGACCCTGCACACGACGCCATGCCTGCCGACCCGGACGCGAACTATGCCATTCCGGCCGACAATCCGTTCGCCAACGATGGCGACGCGAACACGCGCGGCGAGATTTGGTCGTATGGCTTGCGAAATCCCTGGCGGCCGAGTTTCGACCGGCTGACGGGCGACTTGTACATCGCCGATGTTGGCCAGAACGCGCGCGAAGAAATCAATCTTCAATCAGCCGGCGGGCCAGGCGGCGAGAACTACGGTTGGCGCCTGCGCGAGGGCACGATCGCCACTCCGGCGGGCGGCGGCGCGAGGCCGGCCGGCGCGATTGACCCGATTTACGACTACGCACACGGATCGGGCGCGACACAAGGCAATTCGGTAACCGGCGGCTACGCCTATCGTGGCCCGCTTGCCGATCTGGCTGGGGCTTACTTCTTTGCCGACTTCGTCAATAACCGTATCTGGTCGCTGCACCAGGACGGCGCTGCGGCAACAAATCACGACGGCGCAAATTTCATCGAGTTTCACGATTGGACCGATCGGATTGCGGCAGCCGCCGGGCCGATCCGTTCGATTACCTCGTTCGCCGAAGACAATGCGGGCAACCTCTACATCCTTTCCGCCGCTGGCACGATTCATCGACTCGAAGGCGGCGCCGACTATGGCCATGCCACTGGCTTGTTGACTTTTGAGCCCGGCGGCCCCTTAACGCAAACCGTTTCGATCGACGTGTTCGGCGATGGACTCTTCGAATACGACGAATCGTTTTACCTTACACTTTCGAATGGTTCCGGTGTGCCGATTCCAGTGGGTCGGGCTTCGTCGCTCATCGCCAACGACGACGTCGCGCCGGCCACGCTCTTCGTTACCAAGGTGATTGCAGAGCCGCGCGGTGTCGTCGTCGAGTTTTCCCGTGCATTGGCGGCGGAAGCACTGAATCTCTACGGTACACCAGCGCCAGGCGACAAGCAGATCGACTTGCATCTCTTCCGGCCCAATGGAACACCAGTACGGGGCTCGCTGTTTGTCGAAGCCGGCGGCACACAAATTCGCTTCGTGCCGACGGCCGGGCAATTGCCTGTCGGCGAGTATGAACTTATTCTGGAGAGCCGTGCCGACGCCTTTGCCGCTGCCGACGACGATCTGCTCGACGGCAATCGCGACGGCATCGCGGGCGATCATTTTCGCACCGTGTTCTCCATTGAGTCGCCTGCGGATCGCCTTGTGTCGCTGCGCCACGTTGCCGCAGCGCCGGGCGACGTGATCGATATCGCCACGAGCGAAGGCATTCCGCTACACCTGAACCATGGCGAAAGTGTAACGGGGCTTCAGTTTGAACTGCACTACAACTCGAAGTACTTTGCAGAGCCGAATGTAAGGCTCCTTGATGCCATTCCGCTCGATTGGGTTCCGGTCATCGACACGGCGACCCCAGGCGTGCTGAGATTTTCGGCCAACGGCGCCGCGTTGGAATCCGGCCCCGCCGATCTGCTGGCGATCGAGGCTTCGGTCTTGGATACCGCCACTTATGGCGCTGCGCAGGTATTGCAACTTGCCGAGGTCGTGCTCAGTGGAACCGAGGATTCGATCGGCTGGACCGATAGCGTTCATGTCGTTGCTCGACCAGGCGATGCGACGGGAAACAGCGAGTATAGCGCTCAAGATGCCTCACTGGTCGCACGCAACGCGGTGGGGCTCGACAACGGCTTCGACTTCTTCCCGCGAATCGATCCGACGATTGTGGCGGACATGACCGAGAACGGGGTGATCTCGGCGCTCGATGCCGCCATCGTCGCCCGGGCTGCGGTAGGGCTTGCCGAATCGACGTTCGACGGGACACCCGTCGTTGCATACGCTCGAGAGGCCGCAGGGGCGAAGTTAGTATCGCTGGCCGACACGATCGATGCGTTGGCGATTGCCTTGCTGACCGACAGCCGTAAAGACAAACAGGCAGTCGCCTCGCAGTTCTAGTTCGAGTCGAACTTAACTGTAGCGTTTTTGGCGACATTTTTGCGAGTATTTCCCGACGAAACGACGCTGAACATTCGTTCGATGCGGTCTAGTCGGCGTCGCCGGCTGCTCGAAATCGCGTATCGCGCCGCGTGGTGCGCGCCGCCGAAATCCACGATCCATAATGCAGCGCATCCTGGCCGGTGATATCTGCGAGCGCCTGGCCCACGGGGGCGGCGATCGCCGCAAAATCCCATTCACGCTGCTTGATGGTCGCGTGCTGGCGTCCGATCGTCAGGTTGACGCCATGGGTGAAATGTTCCGGCGCGTACGGCAACCAGTCGCGTAGCGAGCCGCTGCGCGGCCAGGTCACGTTGTATTCCACTTGATCATGAAAGCTGAAGGCGCGCGCGCACTCATCGTCTTCGGCCAATTCAAACTCGGGAATCGCCAATCGCCCGGCAAGTTCGGCGCACAAATCGGCCAACGGCATCTCGGTACAGGCCGCCAGATACTCCATTCGCGCGACCTGATCGTCGGTTAGCATGGCTGCTCTTTCACACCAGCTTGAAAGTGGAGATCGTTCGCGAATTCATGGCGCTGCTGTCGGAGCTTTCAGGGCGCTCAACGCCACGCTCTCACGACGCACGATCGCGCCCGCTACATCGTGGATCGCCATTTGCACTTGGGGATCGGATTGGCTCCAGTCGATCGACACCGTACCAAAGTTGACGCCGGGATAATGTTCGCCCAACCGATGCCGATTGACTTCGTTTTCATTGCCGCCACCGCTGGGTACATTGAGGCTCGACGACGTAACATCGAAGAGTGGATACGCCGGCCCTTCTACCGTCGGGGCAAGACGCGAGATTTCGGCCAAATGCCGGTCGCCGCTTATCATTAAGACACCGTCGGCATTGGCATCGCGGATCAGCTGAAATAGCCGCTGGCGTTCGCGGGGGAAGTTGGCCCACATTTCCCAACCGTGTTGCTCCGCTACCACTTGAACGCTCGACGCAATGATGCGCAGTTCCGCAGGAACGGACAATTGTTTCTCAAGCCAAGCCCATTGGGCCGGCCCTAGCATCGTGGCCTCAGCCGCCTCGTTGGGCAAATAGGGGCCGGCGCCGTTCCGCTTGCCGCTCGTCCAACGCCGCAGCGGGCTGCGGAAATACCGAGTGTCGAGAAGAATCACTTGCACGCGTTTACCTGGCGGTCCGACTAGCAAGGCGTCGTACACACCGGCACGGTGGCGGCGCGGTGAATCGGCCGGCACGTGGAAGAAGTCGTTGAAGACCTGCTGCGACGCCGCCTTCTGCGCAAACTCGACACCGCCATCGTTCAGGCCGTAATCGTGGTCGTCCCAAGTAGCATGGATCGGACACGCCGATAGCAGCCGCTGGTAGCCGGGTTGCGCGCCGAGTTTGGCGTACTTGGCCCGCAACACGGCCATGTCGCTCGAATCGCCATAGATGTTATCGCCAATCAAAAGAAACATTTCGGGCCGGGTCGCCACGATAGCGTCCCAAATGGGTTGTGGCTTGTCCTGATGCACACAAGAGCCGAATGCGACGCGGCTGATCACCTCGCTGTCATCGGCTGCAACGGCCGCCGCGCTGCATACCAGAACGATCATCAACATCGCGCCGAGCGGCAGCAGGTTTGTCGGACGGCGCCCGAAGTACGTTAACCAAAGATTCGATTGCTCGCTCATTCTTCTCCTTCCACGTAGTGCACGAACCGCCGCTTTTCGTTCGCTTTCATATAGGCGTCGCGGCCTTCAATGATGTTCTTCTTCACGAGATCGTCCAGCGCATCGTCCATCATGATCATGCCTTCTTTGCGGCCCGACTGTAGAATCGACATCAACGATTCGATCTTGCCTTCGCGAATGACGCTCGAGACGGCGCGATTCCCCAGCAGGATTTCATTCACCGCGACTCGGCCCTTGCCATCCTTGCGGCGCAATAGTTGTTGCGCCACGACACCCTTGAGCGATTCGGCCAGCAGCGTGCGCACTTGCGGCTGCTGATCGGTGGGAAAAGCATCGATGATCCGATCGATCGTCTTGGGAGCGCTGTTCGTGTGCAAGGTTCCGTAGACAAGCGTTCCCATAGCGGCGGCGCTAAGCGCCAGCGCGATCGTCTCCAGGTCGCGCATTTCGCCCACGAGCACGACATCGGCATCCTGCCGCGTTACGGCGCGGAGTGCATTGGCGAAGCTCTTCGTATGCGTTCCCACCTCGCGATGACTGATGATCGATTTCTTGTTTCGATGCACGAATTCAACCGGGTCTTCGATCGTCAGAATATGGCGTTCCTGCATCTCGTTCATCTGATCGATCATCGCGGCCAACGTGGTCGACTTGCCGCTTCCCGTGGGTCCGGTCACCAGCACCAGGCCGGCGCGCAAACGCGTCAGATCGCCCAAGGCGGGCGGAAGTTTGAGTTGTTCGAGCGTCAGGATCTTTGTCGGGATGATCCGAAAGACCGCGCCGTATCCTGTGCGCTGATGAAAGTAATTACAGCGGTAACGGTACTTATCGGCGATCCCATAGGCAAAGTCGAAGTCGAGATTCTCCACGTA